>NZ_JBQSYH010000011.1:0-197276 GCF_052379125.1 Halomonas sp. AOP13-D3-9
ACATCAGCAAGCGCCCACATGAATTACCTGATCAAATTGTTAAAGAGCTGGTCGCCGAGGCCGTGCCCCGTTGACGTGTGCGTATACTACCCGATTCACCGTCAGGGTCAACAGCGATTTGAACATTTATGAGCAAAAACCTAGTCCTGTATTTAATAGCCGTCACACCGCCCCAATAAACTAGGCGTGAACCCTTTACGCTGCAGCCAAGCGAGCCATGAGCTCTTCGCGTCGCTCAGGGGTAGCAAAGGCTTCTTCGATGGCATTGCGGGTTAGCTGACGAAAGACCGTCTGATCCCAGCCAAACGCTTCAGCGCAGGCAAGGTGATTGGTCAGCATACCACCACCAAAGTAAGCGGGATCGTCGGAACTAATGGTTACTTTGAGCCCTTCAGCCAAAAGTTCCGGGAGCGGATGATCACGAAGATCCTCTACCACCTTCAAACTGACGTTAGATAGCGGGCAGACCGTTAAAACAATTTGCTCGCGGCGCAACCGCCCGACTACTTTATCACTCTCTAAACAGCGCACCCCATGATCAATGCGTTGAACATCAAGTAGATCCAGGGCCTCTGTAATATATTCAGCAGGCCCCTCTTCCCCCGCATGGGCTACGCGCACCAATCCAAGCTGCTTAGCGCGCTCAAATACGCCGACAAAGTCAGCGGGAGGATTGTTTAGCTCGGCGCTATCCAAGCCAATGGCATCCAGCATTTTCCAATATGGCGCAGCCTGTTCAAGTACATGTAAGGCCTCTTCTGCCGGACGATCGCGTAGAAAAGCCATAATCATGCCGATAGAGAGATCGAGAGTCTCTTCAGCCTCCTGTTTGGCTTTTAATAGCCCGGTCATTACCACTTCAAGGGGTACGCCACGTTGAAGATGCGCCTGGGGGTCAAAGTGCATGTCGATATGCACAACGCCCTCGCCCCGCGCACGCTTGAAATAATCCATCGCCAGGTCGTAAAAATCCTCTTCATTACGAAGTACGCTCATACCCTGAAAATAGAGATTCAAAAAACCCTGCAGATCGTTGAAGTGGTAGGCATCTTTGGCGTCTTGAACTGTCGCATAAGGCAACTCAATGCCATTGCGCTGCGCTAAAGCAAACATTAACTCAGGTTCCAACGAGCCTTCGATATGCAAATGGAGTTCTACTTTGGGAAGATCACGTAAAAATTCGTGCATGAAGGGCTCCTAGCTGTCTTATCAATTGATCAATGCCACTCATTATTTAAGCGGGCATTGCTCAAGTTTACCGGCATCTAGATGCCAGTGGTACTCGACCCCAGGCAATAGAGTCAGCGAACTAACCTGATGGACAAAGAAAATAGCCGTTCGGTCAACCAGCCATTTATCCAGGGTCGCCGCGATGTGCTTGGCCGTCGCCGCATCAACGCCTGCAAACGGCTCGTCAAGAATGACCACTTGAGGGTTGCATAGCATCAGGCGGGCTAATGCCAAACGCCGGCCTTGTCCCCCTGAAAGCTGCTGGCCTTTCTCGCCCACCGCCGTAGCTAAGCCTTGCGGCAATTGCTCAACCCAGCCTTTCAAGGCCACGCCATTTAATACCGCCCAAAGCATGTCATCGTTAGCCGCGGGGTTGGCGATACGCAGATTTTCGGCTATAGAAGCATCGAACAGATCGACCTGCTGGGTCAGCATGGCAAAGTGAGCGGCACGGTTTTCGGTGGAAAGCTGCCAGGATGGTATGCCGCCTACCAGCGCCTTACCCTCGGTCGCTTTTAAGCGCCCCATTAACACCCTGGCTAAAGACGATTTTCCGGCACCGGAATTGCCGGTAATCACCGCTCGTTTGCCTGCAGGCAGCTGGAAATCAACAGCGCTTAACGCGGGCGCTAATGTCTGCGCATAGCGCAGAGAGAGCCGTTCAACTTGAATGCTTAGACCAACACCGTTTGGCAGCGTAACAGTGGGGGTCGTCGCCGATAAATCACCGGTTAGCGCATTTAATCGCCGCACCGCTGCATAGCTAGCACCCAGCTTGACAAAACTAGCCGGTAGCGTAATGAACGCCTCATTCGCCCCCAGTGCTATCAATGCCGCCATCACCAAAATAGGTCCTGTAACCAACTGCTGGCTAAACACCCAGCTAGCGAACCACACTACTGCCACCACCATTAATCCGCTGACAACACTCACCAGGCAGTTAATCAACGCTGCCTTACGCCCTAAACGGCGCTGGTTGCTAAACGCTTGCTGCTCTTGACTAGCGATCAGGGCCCGATGCCACTGGGTCGTTTGATAGCTCATCAACTCAGCAGACGCCTGCACTTGGTCGACCACTAAACGCCGCAGCGACTGCTGGTCAACCACCTGCTGATAGCTTTGCGAAAATCCCCAGACAGCCGCCAATAGTGTCGCCACTAGCCAGAGAAAGCTCAGTGTCACCGCCATCAGCATGGCAATGCCCGGCAACCAAATAGCCACAAAAAGCGACACAGCCACCACGCCAAGTAGCGCCACCAAAGGTGGCACCAAGAGACGCAGATAAAAATTATCCAGGGTGTCGATATCCGCCGTTAACCGGCTCAACCAGTCGCTGGCACGTTCACCGTGCAAGCGAGCGTCGTCGAGGCGTGTTAAATAACCAAATACGCGATAGCGCAAATCGGCAAGCAGCGTTAACACCGTATTATGGTTATAAAGACGTTCAACGTAGCGCGCGACGGTACGTGCCAAAGCGAAGAAACGAATGCCGCCACCGGGCACATAAACATCAAGTCGCGCAGGAATGCCAAGAGCCAGGGCAATACCGGTCAGAGCGCTGGCAGTAATAAACCAACCGGATAAGCCCAGCAGGGCAAGCCCAGCCATTAGGGTAATCCAAACCAGCAGAGCGCCCAATAAAAAGCGCCGACGCCGCCGGACTAAAAGCAGTAGCCAGGGGCGGAAGTCGCGATAAATAGCCATCATAAGACCACCTCGACCAGCTCACCCTGCTCAAACGCCAAGTGACGATTAGCAACAGCAATCACAGCCGGATGATGGGTCGCTATCACTAAGGCACGCCCTTCTTGGGCAAGCGCTAACAACGCCGCCAAAACAAACTGCTCAGTTTCCTGGTCTAAACTCGCCGTAGGCTCATCTAATAGCAGCAGTGGCGCATCGCTAAGATATACGCGGGCAAGCGCCAAGCGCTGGGCTTGCCCCCCCGACAACCCGACTCCACGCTCGCCGATTAACGTATCCAAGCCATCGGGTAGCTGGGTTAACAGAGGTCCAAAACCAGCGCGATTTAGTGCAGCGGCCATTTCTTCGCGGCTAGCATCAGGTGCTGCCAAGCGCAGATTATCGATCAAACTACCGTGCAAGAGACAGGGCTGCTGATCCAGCCAGGCGTAGGGGCTATTTTTTTGCCGCCGACACTCTCCAGCGCTGGGTGCGATAAAGCCCGCGAGTAAAGCAAGCAGCGTCGACTTACCGCTACCGGAGGCACCGCTAAGCGCCACTACTTCACCCCGCTGAAGGGTGAAATCGATAGGGCCTATCACCTGCCCTCGGCCAGGGTAAGCAACGCAAGCCGCCATTAACTCAATGACCGACCTATCCGACAGCGGCGCCATAGCGCCATAATCGCTCACCAAGCTTGGCTGGTTGAGTATATTCACCACGCTCTCAGCGGCACCCAAGGCCGCTGCGCGGTCATGGTAGTGCTGAGAAAGGGTGCGTAGCGGCTGAAAAAACTCGGGCGCAAGCAGCAGCACCGCCAGGCCCGAAAAAAGCGTCAGTGATGGCGACGGCCCATACTCGATGTAGCCGAGCAGGCCAAAACCGACATACATGGCCACAACCGCAATCGCCACTGAGGAAAAGAACTCCAGCACTGCCGATGAGAGAAACGCCAACCGAAGAGTACGCATGCTAAGGCGCCGATAGCCATCGGTGGCATACCAAACATCCTGCTGCGCGGCTGATGTACGGCCAAATAGCTGCAGTGTGGTCATACCGCGCACACGGTCAATAAAATGCGCTGACAATCGTGATACGGCCACAAACTGATCACGATTAAGGCGCTCAGCCCCCATGCCGACCAAGGCCATAAAAAGCGGAATAAGTGGTGCAGAAAGAAGTAGAAACAGCGCCACCAGGTAATCGAGCCAACCTGCCACCGCCAATATCAACAGCGGCAAGCAGAGCGTGATACGCAGTTGGGGGTAAAAACGCGCGAAATAACCTTCAAGCGCATCAATATGTTCAACCACTTGGTTGGCCAGGGAGCCGCTGTGCTGACTGGTAAGCCAAACCGGGCCTAAGGCAGATAGTTTATCCAGTAGCTGGGCCCTGGCACGTTGACGAATGCGCAGGCTCGCTTCCAGGCTCAGCGTTTCATGCCCCCACTGAAAGGCAGCGCGTAACAGCACGCAACCCACCAGCAGGGAAAATATCGGCACTAGAGACATGGGCGATTGATCGTGAACCACCAACTGATCAATCAGCCAGGCAAGACCCACTACCACAACGATCGTTTGACTACCTGCCAGCACGCCGCAAAGTGCAGCGCCCAGCAGGCGCTTGCGCTCTCCCTTAGCCAACGTTTGTAGCCAACTGCGCGGCGTAAGAGAAAGCGCGACTTCAGTTACCATGGATCAGTGATATCCCTCGCCTACACGCACCTTGCCGCGGAACACCCAGTAGGTCCAGGCGGTATAGGTCAATATAATCGGAATGACAAACACCATACCGACTAGCAGGAATAGCTGTGACTCGGGTGATGAAGCCGCGTCCCACAGCGTGTAGTTCGGGGGCACAATCACCGGCCATTTACTGACGATCAAGCCCAGGTAGGTGAAAACATAAATGCCGATAGTCGCCAGGAAAGGCACCCCTTCACGACGCTTCTGTACCGAACGGAAAACCACAAAAGCGCAAGCCAAGGCAGCAAAGGGAAAAACCCAAATCAGTTGAATATTGCCGAACCAGCGTTCCCAGACCAGAGGATTCACAAACGGCGTCCAGAGGCTAATCACAGCGAAAACAAACAGCACCAGCGCCAGCAGCAGCGGAGTGATTTTGTAGGCCCAATCCTGCACATGGCCTTCTGATTTGAGTATTAGCCAAGTCGCCCCTAGCAGCGCGTAGCCCGCCATCAAGCCAAGCCCCGTTAGCACTGAGAACGGCGTTAGCCAGTCAAAGGCACCGCCTACATAGGCGAAATCTTCAACCGGAAAGCCTTGAATATAGGCTCCTACCACAGCCCCTTGAGCGAAGGCGGCGACCGCCGACCCCCAGCAAAAAGCGCGGTTCCACCAACGCCTGTTGCGGCGAGACTTGAAACGAAATTCAAAGGCAACGCCGCGAAAGATCAACCCGGCCAGCATTAAGAAGACGCCGATGTAAAGCGCAGGCAAGAACACCGAATAAACCAGCGGAAAGGCGCCTAACAAGCCAGCACCGCCGAGTACCAGCCATGTTTCGTTGCCGTCCCATATCGGCGCCACCGAGTTCATCATCACATCCCGAGCATCTTCATCGGGAGCAAAGGGGTAGAGAATACCCAACCCCAAATCAAACCCATCCATAAGCACATACATCATGATGCCGAAACCGATGATGAAGGCCCAAACTAACGTTAGATCAAACATTTCCATGTCTAGCTCCTCACCGGGTCAACGTCATCATCAAAAGGTGTATGCGCCGCCGACATAGGCCGCATGGGGCGCTTGAAGTTCTCGTCGGTGGTTTCGCGTTCCTCTTCCGGCAGCATGCCGTTACGCACCACACGGGTGAGGTAATAAATGCCCGCGTAAAACACCACGCCGTAGACCAAGGCATAGCCAATCAGCGTAAACAGCGCCATAGGGCCGGTGAGCGACGGGGTTAAGCCCTCGGCATGGGTCATCATGCCGTAAACCAGCCACGGCGAACGGCCTGACTCTGTGACGATCCAGCCCGCCAAAACAGCCACAAACGGCATGGGAATCATCGCCGTCAGGCCTTTTAAAAATAGCCGCTTGTCGTAGATACGACCTTTGCGACGCAAGATTAACCCCGTCAACGCCACCGCAATCATCAGCAGACCAATCCCGACCATAACGCGGAAGCCCCAAAATACAATCAGCACCGGCGGCTGCTCGTCAGGCGCTGCCTCGCTAATGCCAGGCACTTCCCCATCAAGAGAGTGGGTCAAGATGATACTGGCCAGGTTCGGAATACCCAGCTCAAAGTGGTTGGTTTGTGCGTCCTGGTCAGGGATGGCGAACAGCAACAGCGGCACATTGCCAGAGGTCTCCCAGTGCCCTTCCATGGCAGCCACTTTCGTCGGCTGGTGCTCTAAGGTGTTAATGCCATGGAAATCGCCAATGACCGCCTGGGTCGGTGCCAGAAACAGCAACAGCCAGAGACACATGGAGAGTGCACGACGATTCGCTTCTGGGTCACGGTCACGTAACAGGAACCAAGCACTCACCCCTGCCACAACAAAGCCACCGGTCAAAAACGAGGCAACGGCCATATGCATAAAGCGGTAAGGAAACGAAGGGTTAAAGATCGCCTCGCTCCAGGAAGTCACGTGGAAGCGAAAGTCGATCAGCTCAACGCCGGCAGGAGTATGCAGCCAGCTGTTAGCCGATAGAATCCAGAAGGAAGAGATAAAGGTGCCCACCGCCACCATAATCGCCGCAAATAGGTGCACCCCTTGAGGGACTTTACCGCGCCCAAATAGCAGCACACCCAAGAAGGCTGCCTCTAAAAAGAACGCCGTGACGACTTCATAGCTAAGCATGGGCCCGAGGAAATTCGAAGAGGCCTGAGAAAAGTTGCTCCAGTTCGTGCCGAACTGAAAGGACATTACGATGCCTGACACCACCCCCATACCAAAGACAACGGCAAACACCTTTGTCCAGAATAGCGAAAGGCGATCCCACGCAGGATTCTTCGTCTTGAAGAACAGGCCATGGAGCAGCGCGATATAGGACGCCAAGCCAATCGTGAACACGGGGAAGATAGCGTGAAACGACACAACGAATGCAAATTGCAATCGCGATAATACCAGCGGATCAAGTTCCATTTCACTCTCCTAAGACCTGAATCGGTATCCCATGAATGGGTTAACACAAGCTTAGTTGAGCCTTTATGGCACGACACTTTTAGTTATAAGCACTAAGCTTATTGCTTTACGCCAGGATCCTGTCACTAGCGCCACTCTTGGACAATTATTATACAACAAGCCCTCACTGCCCAAGATGAGTCGCATTGACGCACCGTTCAGCCTGCGCCAACCTTTATGGCCTGAATACCATAGCGGCGCGCCATGACAATAAAAGCACTACCGAGACATTATCACCACGCTGACCATATAGCCGGTGTAAGCGACAAATAGTGCCAGTAGAACGCCCCCTTCCAGACGATTAATGCGCCGTGGGCGGCCGCGCCAAGAAAACGCAAATAGGATCATCAGCAGCGTCATACCGGTCATCACGCTCCAATCCCGCACCAGCACCTCTCGCCCTGCTTCGATAGGCGCAATCACCCCCGCAAGACCAACCACTGCCAAGCTGTTAAACAGGTTAGACCCAACCACATTACCCAGCACCATATCATGCTCCTTGCGGCGCAGAGCGGTAATGGAGGATGCGAGTTCAGGCAGTGACGTACCTATGGCTACCACGGTCAGACCAATAATCAAGTCGCTCACACCGAAGCGCAGCGCAATCTCAACGGCTCCCCATACCAGCAGACGTGAACTAGCGATTAGCAGCACTAACCCCACTAGCGTCCACATAATGGCTTTACCCCGGGACATCGGCTTGCTGTCCAAGGTTTCTGCCACTTCAGCGACGATAGAATCTTCGGGCTGCTTGCGAGAACGCAAAATGCTCACAACAATAAAAACAACCAACGCCAGCAAAAGACCAACAGCCTCCCAGCGCGCAACAAACCCGTCCAGCAGTATCAAGCCTGTTGCTAGCATCACCAGCATCAATATCGGCATCTCTTTACGGATTACGCTAGAGTGAACCGAAAGGGGCGCGATAAGTGCTATCAAGCCAAGTATCAGACCAATATTGGCAATATTTGAACCGTAAGCATTGCCGACCGCCAAGCCGGGATTTCCGTCCATCGCCGCCAGTACCGACACCATCATTTCCGGTGCTGAAGTACCAAACCCGATAACCAGCATGCCAATCAATAGCGGTGACAAACCCAGCCAACGCGAGGTTGCCGCAGCACCGTCGATAAATTTCTCGGCACTCCAAACCAATAGGACTAATCCAAACACAACCGCTAATGTGGGAAGCAACATTTCGTTTCCTTCGTGGCATAATGATTGGCAATGTTCACAGATTCTGATCTAAATAAGACTTCATAGCGGCGGTAGTAAGATGCTATTACTAGCAATCCCTGCCACTATTTTGCGACACTGAGAAACTAATCCGACGCAGAATTACGCGGCCATTCTGAGCGGATTTAACCGTTCGTCACTGCGCTGCAGCATCGTTGTCTAAACTAACGCTTTGGTCAAGCGTCTAGCCTATGTTTTTGAACATTATTTCAGCGACATAGAGTTGCTAAACTACGTATTTGACAGCTTAATCCGCCACATCCTAGTAGTTTTGCTAGGGGCTCGCACTGAGAGTTTTGGTTTTTGCCTCCACAACGATTGATTAAACGCCCTACATTGCCGGTCAACGCCCCCCTCGTTGACCGTTTGCCACCTGAGGCCAGAACTCAGCGACGGCGTTTGCGTGCCTGTCATGAGTGTGACTGGGTATCGGCGTTGACGCCGTTAAACTCTGGCGAGAAAGCCAGCTGCCCACGCTGCTCACACGTGCTGGTTAAACGCCACCGCTACCCAGCCCAGCGCAGCATGGCTCTAGCCATTGCCTCGCTTGCAGCCCTTATAGTGGCAGTGTCGTTCCCGTTTATTAGCTTTACTGTCAGCGGAGTGAGTAACCGCATTGAACTGACACAGACGGCCACCACGTTGATCGGCTTTCACCAGCCGGTGGTCGCCATAGCGGTCATTATGACCATTGTGGTACTGCCCGCGGTCTACCTACTGGGCGTTATCTGGCTGCAGTTTGGGCTACTCCGCGATCGCCCCCTGCCCTTTAGCCGTGATATTGCCCGGTCATTAGCGCACTTAACGCCGTGGATGATGGCCGATGTGTTTATTATCGGCGCATTGGTCAGCCTGATAAAAATCGCCGGTCTGGCCGACGTGACCATAGGCATCTCCTTCTGGGCATTTTGTGCTTTTGCACTACTGCTACTGATGACCAGTCAGTCCCTGGACGCCGATTGGATGTGGTTCTCGCTAGAGGGAGAATCACTGGCTCCCGAAGGCACTCAGACGGGGCTACCGGCTGGCGAACAAGGGCTAACCGGCTGCCCTACCTGCGGGCTTATCAACAGGCTATCGCCACAGGGCCGTGGGCGCTGCATTCGCTGCCATGAAAAACTTCATCAGCGGCTACCGAACAGCTTGCAGCGCACATGGGCACTTCTCGGTGCATCTGCCATCATGTACATTCCAGCCAATGTATACCCTATTATGACCACCACCAGCTTAGGCAACTCCTCGCCTTCGACCATTATTGGCGGTGTGGTGCAACTGATTCAGATGGGCTCATGGCCGATTGCAGTAGTTATCTTTATTGCCAGCGTGATCGTCCCCGTCGGCAAATTGGTGGCGTTAACCTGGCTTTGCTTAGTTGTCAGGCGCAGCAGTGCATTTAACGCCCAAAGTCGCACCCGGCTGTACCGCTTAACAGAATTTATCGGCCGCTGGTCAATGGTCGATGTGTTCGTGGTGGCCATCTTGGTTGCGCTGATTCGCGCAGGCTCCTTGATGTCAATTACCCCAGGCCCGGCGGCACTCGCCTTTGGCTCCGTGGTTGTGTTAACCATGTTGGCGGCGATGAGCTTTGATCCGCGCTTAATTTGGGATACGCCACTCCCACCTCGTCCCTCTCTTCTTCGCCGTAAAGCGGCCACCAAGGAACCTGTTGATGGCTAATGAACCAACATCGCCAAATCCCAACCCAACAAATGGTCAGGATTTAAATAAAGCCAAAACATCACGCCAGACCAGGCTCTCGCCCATCTGGGTCGTGCCTATCGTGGCGATTGTCATTGGGTTGTGGCTGGTTTATGACAACTACGCCAGTCGTGGCACTCAAGTGACACTAACAATGGATAACGCCGAGGGTATCGAAGCGGGCAATACGCTGATTCGCAGCCGCAATGTTGAAGTCGGCCGAGTCCAGAGTGTGCGCCTGTCTGACGACCTTTCCCATGCGGTGTTAACCGCCCGCATTCAGCCAGAGGTAGAGGATATGCTGCGCGAAGACACCCGTTTTTGGGTGGTCAAGCCGCGCATTGGCCGTGAAGGGATTAGTGGGCTGGGCACCGTGCTCTCTGGCGCTTACATTCAGCTTGAGCCAGGCACAGAGACAGCACCCCGGCGAGAATTCCCGGTAAGCGATATCCCCCCTGTTGCGCCCGCAGGCCAAGCAGGCCTGCGTCTTAGCTTAACGAGTCAACTGGGCAATTCACTGCGAGTAGGTGACCCGGTTTCTTACCAGGGCTACACCGTAGGGCGTATCGAAGAGAATAGTTTTGAGCCCGAGTCACGCACCATGAAGCATCAGGTGTTTATTGAAGAGCCGTATACCAATTTAGTCACCGACAGCACCCGTTTCTGGACCTCTAGCGGTGTTGATTTTCGCTTAGACGCCGACGGAGTTCGGGTTAACGTTGAATCCCTAGAAGCACTACTGGGGGGCGGTGTTACCTTCGGCGTGCCCGAAGACCTGCCGATGGGACAACCCGTTGAAGCCAATACACACTTCACCCTCTATGCTGATGAAAACGCCGCACGGGAAGGCACCTTTAACCGCTACTTGGAGTATGTGCTGCTGGTAGACGAAACGGTACGCGGACTTTCCAAAGGCGCGCCAGTAGAGTTTCGCGGCGTGCGACTGGGCACCGTTGCCGCCGTGCCCTGGAACTTTACCGCACCCCAGCCCGACTCCCGCGCACGCTTTGCGATTCCCGTCCTGATTAGGATTGAGCCTCAGCGCCTGGGCATAGAAAATAGCGATATTGACCTGGAAGAGTGGGAGGCACGCTTCCAGCGCATGTTTGGCTTGGGGCTGCGCGCCTCGCTAAAAAGTGGCAGCCTGCTGACGGGCGCCCTGTTTGTCGATTTAAACTTCCAGCGTGATCTTGCCGATGAGTATGTTGCCGAACGCTTCTCGGATCGAGCCGTATTCCCCACCGTGCCTGGCGGTTTTGCCCAGATACAAGCTCAGGTGACGGATTTACTCGAGAAGCTAAACGCCCTTGAGGTCGAGCCGCTGTTAACCGGCTTGGATCGTAACCTGCAGGCTTCTGAGAGCATGCTGAATGAGATTCGCGATGTGAGCACCTCCCTTAACCAGTTGCTCAATGACCCGGAAACACAAGCTGTTGGGGGCAACCTAAACGCGACGCTAGAAGAACTGCGCAACACGCTACAGGGCTTATCCCCTTCATCGCCTGCCTACCAAGAGCTTACAACGGCGATTGAACGGTTGGATCGCTTGATGCGTGACCTGCAGCCACTCACTCGAACGCTCAATGACAACCCCAGAGCACTGTTGTTTGACAATCTGGATGCCCAAGACCCCATTCCGCGTGCGCCGCGTGATTAAGGAGCAAAGTATGTTGATGTGGATTAAGTATTTGCTGCTGCTGTTGGTCTGCTTACTGGTCTCCGCCTGCGCCAGCAGCGTCACGCCCCCTGCACGCTATATGCTGCCGAGCGCGCCATTGGCAAGCACACCCCAGCAGCCACAGGGCACGCTACTGGTCAGCTCCCCTCGGCTTGCCCATTACCTTGATGTCGATGGCATCGTGATGCAGCTCGACGATATTACCCTGAACGCCGCGCGGGAACACCAGTGGGCCGAAGGGTTGGGCAGACAGCTGGAGCGAAGGGTGCGCGCTAACTTAGCGCAAGCGCTGCCAAGGCTTAGGGTTATGCGTGAGGAAGGTGAACAGGCCAACGCATTGACCCTGCGCCTCAACGTTGATCAATTCCAGGGCCGCTTTGACGGTGTCGCCGTGGCTAGCGGCCAATGGCAATTGCTTAACGCTGCGGGTGAACTGCTAGCGATGGAAAATTTCCACACGGAAACAGCCCTGACAGAGGATGGCTACCCCGCTCTGGTGCGCGCATTAAGCGATAGCTGGGATCAGGCTGCCGAGCTTATTGCCAACGCAATACGCCAGGGCGACTATTTTGATTAGTCAGCGCTTTTCTAAACAGGGTTTGCTGCACTAAGCTTAACGCTATTCCTCTCTGGGGCGCCTACATGACAGATGAACCGAACCAAACGACTGAAGTGCCGGTTGAACAACTGCGTGATGCCATTAACGCCCTAATGGAAACGGTCACGGCGCTGATAGAGGGCGAAGCGTCTCAAGGGGTTTTTGAAACAGCCCTCAATAGCCACGACGCCCTTCGCGATCAGCTAGCAGCACGCACACCCGACACCTCAACACTGGCCGCGCTCCAGCGCATCGAGCAATTTATTACTGTTCAAGCTGGGCACTACTATCAAACGGTTAACGGCGAATTTGATGAACAGCAAAGCGGCCGCTTTATCGCCCTCTTTGCGCGACAGCTATTGGCTCTCGACGGTGTCGGGCCAGCCACTGCGCGCCAACTCTTTCAACTGGGGGTTTTCACCCCTGAGCACTTTTTTGCCTTAACGCCTAAACAGGTGGCACAACTACAGCTACCGCCCGCTACCTTAGCTCGGGTAATTCCACTGCATGCCCAGCACCCATCACTGACACGTGACAGCGAAACAAGCTGACGCTGCATAACCGTGTTACACTATTCGGCTTATTACTGACACGTGTTACTAACGCCTAGGTTTACTGGTGTGTCCGTGCACATCAGATGATAGTGCGCCTTGGCGCTATCTCCTTCACGTCTCCTGTCATCCACGGCTAACCAACGACCATCGCGGCACACTGAATTATCTGGCACACTTCGCTGCCGCGATGGTGAATCAACCTCGCTTTTTGAACATTACATCTAGTGATAACAACCACTTAACGGTATTAATTCACTAGGTGATTGCGGAGAACGCATGAGCTTTTCTGAACTTGGCCTGCACGCCGATTTGTTACGCGCTGTCACAGCGCAAGGTTACACCGAACCTACCCCGATACAACGACAGGCCATCCCCGTCGTATTAGAAGGTCGTGACATGCTAGCCAGCG
Source organism: Halomonas sp. AOP13-D3-9 (assembly GCF_052379125.1). Taxonomy (NCBI): domain Bacteria; kingdom Pseudomonadati; phylum Pseudomonadota; class Gammaproteobacteria; order Oceanospirillales; family Halomonadaceae; genus Halomonas; species Halomonas sp. AOP13-D3-9. The sequence continues at coordinate 13,243 of NZ_JBQSYH010000011.1, forward strand.
CCCAAACCGGCACTGGCAAAACCGCTGGCTTTACGCTGCCAATGCTGCAACGCCTAAACACCGGCAAACGACCTGCGAAACGTCAGGTACGGGCGCTGGTGCTAACCCCGACCCGTGAGCTTGCCGCTCAAGTAGGCGAAAGCGTGTCGACCTATGGCCAGCACCTGGCCCTGCGCTCTCACATTATTTTTGGCGGCGTTGGCCAACAGCCTCAAATCGATGCGCTAAAAGCCGGCTTGGACGTACTGGTTGCCACCCCCGGTCGACTGCTGGATCTTCACCAACAGGGGCATGTAGACCTCTCCTGCGTTGAGATTCTAGTGCTTGATGAAGCGGATCGCATGCTGGACATGGGCTTCATCCATGATATTAAACGCCTGCTGCGGCTGGTGCCTAAAAAGCGCCAGAACCTGCTGTTCTCAGCAACGTTCTCTAACGAGATCCAAGCCCTAGCGCAACAGCTGCTGGATAACCCGGCGATGATTGAAGTCGCGCCGCGCAATGCCACTGCCGACAAAATTGAGCAGGCCATTTACCGCGTTGATCGCGAGAAGAAGCGCGAGCTTCTGGCCCACTTAATCCAGCAAAACGGCTGGTTTCAAGTGCTGGTATTTACGCGCACTAAACATGGCGCTAACCGCTTGGCCGAGCAGCTCTCCAAGCAGAATATTCCCTCCATGGCGATCCATGGCAACAAAAGTCAGGGGGCGCGCACCCGCGCGTTAACCGCCTTTAAGAGTGGCGACCTACAGGTACTCGTGGCCACCGATATTGCTGCCCGTGGTCTGGATATCAATGAGCTGCCCCACGTCGTCAATTTTGATCTCCCCAATGTGGCGGAAGATTACGTCCACCGCATTGGCCGTACCGGCCGTGCTGGCAGCAATGGCAAAGCCGTCTCGCTGGTGTGTGTTGACGAAGACGCCCTGCTGGGCAGTATTGAGCGACTCATCAAACAGACGCTGCCAAAGCATATTGAACCAGGTTTTGAGCCCGACCCCAGTATCAAACCTGAGCCTATCGAGAATGGCCGACGCAATCAGCGCCAGCCGCGTGCCAAGCGCAAACCCGATGGCCAGAGTGCCAATACCGGTGGTGAGCGTAAACGACGCGTTCGCCGCTAGCTCAGAGCGCAGGAATATGCGAAGGTGTCGCCTTCGCATATTCCAAGCCGCTGTTTCCAGCAGCTATTTCAGCCAACACCTTTCACGGAGTGAATATGGCGTCTTCTCAACTAATGGCCGAGTACCGCCAATGGCTGACGTTTCAACGTCAAGAGCAGCTCAGCCGCGAACATCAAGGGATCGTGCAGCGCTTAGAGGACGCCCGGGCGTCAGCTAATCAAGTAGTTCAAGCCTACCGCAGCATGGCTGAAAAAGCGTCGATTGAAGGCGCTTGCTACCGCACGATCTTCTTACGCCAGCGGGAGGACAACCACGCCCTTCCCTGCGAAGGCTGGCTGTTTGTGCGCCGCGTACTTAGCGAAGGCAACAGTACCCGTGTGCGCGTAACGCTGCTTGAAACCTTTACCCTTGAAGACGGCATCATGGCGCCAGGCGATAAACCTGCACGCAAGTTAACGTTGGAAATATTCGATCAATTGAATATGGATAAAGGTATGCGCACCAACGTCAGGGTGGACTGCCTGGATACCCCCCAGGATTACCATTTTATCACGCTACTCGATGCCGTTCGTGGAGACTTGCGCCCCCACCTTAAGTAAAAGCGGATTTTAAATAAGTATAAATATGGCATCGCGTCGTTCAATTACGTTTATTTTGCTGATGGTTGTGGTGGGGCTAAATCTACGCCCCGCCATGTCTTCGGTCGCCCCCTTACTCACCCGGCTACAAGAGAGTGCGGGGCTTTCCGCTACCGCCGCAGGGCTACTCACCACGCTTCCTGTGCTGTTTTTAGGCCTCTCCGCGCCACTTGCCCCAACGCTGGCTAAACGCATAGGCAGCGAACGGGCACTGAGTGCAGCGCTGACACTACTGGCAGCAGGGCTTATTCTGCGTGGTTTGCCACTTCCCGGCGGACTCTTTGTCGGCTCGGCAATGGCAGGCTGTGCAATTGGCATTAGTGGCACTCTACTACCGGCCTTGGTTAAGCGTGAACTTCCCGACAGCGCCGACCTGCTCACCGGTCTATACACCATGGCGCTCTGTTTAGGCGGCGCCTTAGGAGCCGGGTTTAGCGTTCCTCTAACCCAACTATTGGGCAGCTGGCAAGCAAGCTTAATGAGTTGGTCTCTACTAGCGCTCTTCGCACTGCTACTGTGGCACTTTCAAATGCCCAGTACTACGAGGGCAGACATACCCACACCACCCAAAAGCGGCATTTTACGGCTACTTAAGCAGCCGCTTACCTGGCACATTATGTTCTTTATGGGCATTCAGTCTTCCATGGCATATATCGTATTTGGCTGGCTGCCCACTCTACTGGTTGATCGCGGCTACAACGAAGCCGATGCAGGCTGGACCATGGCGGTTTCGATTATGTGCCAGCTAGTCTCCGCGCTGGGCGCCCCCTGGGTTGCGCGCCTGGGTCGTGACCAGCGGCCCGCGCTATTACTGGTACTGATTAGCACCGCCATGGGTCTGTGGATGCTGCTTATCGCGCCATTAATATGGAAATGGCCCGGCGCCGCACTCCTCGGCATCGGCCAAGGCGGCAGCTTTAGCCTGGCGCTGAGCCTGTTAGTCTTGCGCACAGCCAACTCACGCCTTGCCGGTCAGCTCTCTGGGCTCGTCCAGGGCGGTGGTTATACACTGGCAGCACTTGGCCCTTTCGGTGTGGGGGTTATGCTGCAGTCAGGCGCCGACATATCACATATCGCCTGGCTATTGATCGTTCTGATCACGGTTTGCTGTGGCTTTGCCCTACTGGCGGGTCGCAACCAGCGCTTAGATGACCAAAGCGGTGGACTTTTGGTAGAGCACGTTACTCGTACTTACTGACCCTCCAGGAAAAGGCAATGAGCTCCCACTCCCCTTTAGCTGACAAGCCCCCTAATAAAGAGCGTATTCTGGTTATTTACACAGGCGGAACAATCGGTATGCAGCAGCATGCCGATGGACTTGCGCCTAGCGGTGACTTTGCCACTCGCATGGCAACGGCGCTGAACCAGCTACCCCTTACCCAACAGCAAGCTTTACCCGGCTATGATCTAGTTAGCTACGCGACATTAATTGATTCAAGCGCGGCCACGCCGCTTACCTGGCAACAGCTCGCCCGCGATGTGAGCGACCAGCTAACGGCCTACGCCGGCTTCGTCATTATTCATGGTACCGATACGCTTAGCTGGACGGCTGCTAGTCTTGCCTACCAACTCCAGGGACTGGACCGACCGGTGGTAATAACAGGCTCCATGTTGCCACTGGAAGTGCCCGGCAGCGACGCCTTAGGCAATTTGTATGGCGCGCTGCAGTTCGCCGCCAAGCCCGCGCTCCAAGAGGTGGCTATTTACTTTGCCGGGCAGTTGCTGCGGGGCGCCCGCGCCATTAAGCAGCACAGTCAAGCAGCCAACGCGTTCGCCAGCCCCAACTATCCATTGCTGGGTGAGCGGGTAGGCGACGACTTCGTTTATTACCCCAGCCGTGGACTTGGCCTTCAGCAGCGCGGCGCACCGCGTTTCGAGCTGCCCGACTACCGCTTGGTTAATCAAGGAGAGGTCGTCCGCATCGCCCTTTGGCCGGGCATTTCGGCATGGCAGTTAAGCGCCTGGCTGAGTGATCCACGGGTTAAAGGGGCGTTACTACAACTCTGGGGCGCCGGTAATCTGCCCGACGACCCAAGCTTACTGGACGTACTCGCCAAGGCCAGCGGGGAAGGCAAATTGCTTGCCGCCATCAGCCAGTGCCCGCAGGGTAGTCTCCATCTGGGCGCTTACGCTGCGGGGCATGGCCTTAGCGATGCAGGCGTTCTCGCCGGTGATGATATGACGCCAGAAGCGGCTTTCACCAAGCTAGCCCACTTAGTGGCGCAACCACTCGCACTAGAAGATCAGCGTCAGCGTTTTTTAACCTCGCTAATCGGTGAACGCTAGCCCGCCAAAGCGGTTGAAAGGTGGCGTAGGCTGAGAATCAAGCTATGTTATAGAAACGATTCTAAGCGTTTGAAGGAGCAACAGGTTATGGAAAAACCGGTACACCATTTCAGCGAACTATTCGAACAGTTAGGCTTGGCATCCGATGCAGCGTCAATTGAGCGCTTTATCCAGCGCAACGCCCCGCTCCCGGAAACAATGCCACTGGCTGAGGCCCCCTGCTGGAACGAGGGGCAGGCGGAATTTTTAAAAGAAGCGGTGGAAGAGGACGCCGACTGGGCCGAAGTGGTCGACCACCTCGACGCCTCAATGCACAAAGCTCGCTAGAACCGGTTTGCTAGGCGCCCCGCGCCGCTTCAACGCGGCGCCTGTACCACGCCCCTGCCAGTAGCAGTAGCGCCAGTGCTATCAGAGGCAGCACTACATCAAACTGCAGCGCATCCTCGTCTTCGATAGCCTCTAAGGCGCCGTATATCGCACTACTATAAACCGCCCATTTTATCGACAAACCCAAAGCCGCTGCCACTAGGTACGTCTTAAGAGGCAGATGGCGTAAACCTGCGGCAAAATTGATAACCGAGTGGGGAAAGCCGGGCAATATACGCATTGCGCACTGGGTCATTACATCGCTTCGCTGCTCTAACATCTGCATGACTTTTAAGGTCAGCCCTTGAGGATTCCAACGCCGCCCTGCCCGCGCCGCTATTTGATAAGCCCCCCATGCTCCCGCCACGCTACTGAGTGTCAGCATTACCGTGGCGATAAGCGGCGGGTAAAAAGGCGCAATAAGCCACAGCCCAATACTGCCCGGCAATCCTATGGCCAAGGTAACGGCCATGATTAGCATCACCCCCATAATCACCATCGGATAATGAGACGCCTGAGAAGCCCATTGCTTAACCGCCATCAAATCGGGCGAATACCATAGCCACACGTAGGCCAGCATGGCAAAACTTGCAAACCCTAGCGCCCAGCGCCAAGGATGTCGTGGTGGGCTATTCATTCAAGCGAGCTTCCACCCGCTCAAGAATTTGTCGGCTGACTTTTCCTACTAACGGCTTCGCCGCTTTGTTAACGGCTTTTTCCATCAGACGATTGCGGATCTCATAAGTGAGCGTCAACGCCACCTCGGTGCCTTCGGGCACCTCGCGAAGGCGATAACGCCCCTGGTTTTTTACGCCATCCAACGACTCCCAGGCAAGCACATGGGGCGGCTGAATCTCGGTCACCATGACATCAAACGACCAGTCCATACCCACGGCACGGACATGCCAGCGATAGCGGTTTTCGTCCAGGGTTTCAATTGAGCGAATCAGGTCTGAGTAATCGGCAAAATCTTCGACACGGCGCAGTAGTTCGAACACGCGTTCGGGCGGCGCGTTAATGATTTCACTATGTTCAATCGTTGCCATTGGTTCGCCTCTAACAGCATGGAGGGATAGCGTAGCATGTTGATATTAATGCTGCCCGCCTACGCTATTTTTACTTCAACAAGGTACGTCGATTGGCGCTAGAACTGGTCAGATTCACGACTATTGCGTAAACTGCCTCACTTCCGGACCGGACCCCGGAACGCCGCGCCAGCTCAACGCTGCTCGCGATTAATAAATTCTCCGACAAAGAGTGTTTTCTCATGTCATCAATCCCCCCAGTGGCTGCTGACACAGCCACCACGACCGTTGTTATCTATTCCGGTGGAATGGACTCTTTTACCGTACTTCACCGCGCGCTGCGGGAAGGGCTTAACGTACACGCGCTTTCGTTTGACTACGGTCAGCGCCATGCCCGCGAACTCGATACTGCGCGCCAGGTTTGCACCTCTCTTGAGCTGCCCCATCAAGTGGTCGATATTCGTGCGATACACGGTTTGATTGATAATTCGGCACTCACCAATCCCGACCAAGCGATGCCCCAGGGCGACTATGACGCGGACAATCTACGCGCCACCGTGGTGCCTAACCGTAATATGATTCTGCTCTCCCTGGCGATTGCCAAGGCCGTTAATATTGGTGCGGAGCGAGTCGACTACGGCGCCCATGGCGGTGACCACGTTCTCTACCCTGACTGTCGCCCCGAATTCGTCGAGGCAATGAATCAAGTAGCGGGCATTGCCAACTTCGAGCCGGTAAAGTTACACGCCCCCTATTTATACACAAGCAAGGCCGATATTTTGCGCGAAGGCCTTGCCATGGGATTGGACTACGCCCATACCTGGACATGCTACGAAGGCCGTGAGCTCGCCTGCGGCGTATGCGGCAGTTGCCGCGAACGGCTGGCCGCCTTTGCGGCCAACGGTGTCACCGACCCACTGGCTTATAGCGTAAACAGCACAGCAGGTCAGTGCTGATGTATCAGGTCAAAGAAGCTTTTTATACCCTGCAAGGTGAAGGCGCCCAGGCCGGCAGAGCAAGCGTTTTCTGTCGATTTAGCGGCTGCAATCTGTGGTCGGGCCGTGAGGTTGACCGGGCAACGGCTAAATGCACCTTTTGCGATACCGATTTTATCGGCACTAACGGCATCAATGGCGGGAAATTTGCCACCGCCGCTGCCCTGGCCGAGCATATTGCTGCGCTCTGGCCCAGCCAGAGCGACAATGCGACGCCCTATGTGGTATTTACCGGCGGAGAACCGTTGCTGCAGCTCGATGCGCCGCTGATTGCCACCCTGCATAGCCATGGGTTTGAGGTGGCTGTCGAAACCAACGGTACGCTGCCCCCACCCCCAGGCATAGACTGGCTCTGCGTAAGCCCCAAGGGCAACAATCCGCTGGTCGTTACCCAAGGTGACGAATTAAAGCTCGTTTACCCCCAGGCAGATGCTCCCCCGGAGCAGTTTTCACGCCTTGGGTTTCACCATTTCTTTCTACAGCCGATGGATCTTGCTCCTCTCAATCAGGCTAAGACCACCGTCGCTGAAGCGACTGCTTACTGTATGGCTAACCCCCAGTGGCGACTGTCGCTGCAAATGCACAAATTAGCAGGTTTTGATTAATGTCCCTATTTGTTCAACAACTGACCCATATTGACGTATCCCTCTGGTGTTCTCAGCGCGGCTTAGTCGGCTGTAGCTGGCAGGTAGACGCAGTGCTGGATGGCGAGCTGGGCGAAGATGGCATGCTGTTCGACTTTGGTGAAGTTAAACCATGGATCAAACGCACGCTCGACAGCGGACTCGACCACACCCTGCTGGTGCCCACTCAAGCACCTGGGGTCACGGTGACGGAGTGCCCTGAGGGTGTCTGCGTACGTACCACCACCACCTACCCCATGGAAGTACGCGGGCCGAAAGAGGCGTTTAGTTTACTACCCTGGCAGGCTATTGATATGAACACGGTGGCCGAGCATTTAAGCCAGCAGCTCACCGAGCAGCGCCCAGAGAATGTCCATCAAGTCACTTTGACGCTTAGTGACGAAACTATCAACGGCGCTGCCTATGGCTACACGCATGGCCTGAAACGCCACCTGGGCAACTGCCAGCGTATCGCTCATGGCCACCGCTCGCGGCTACATATCTTTCAGCAGGGGGTGCGTCAAGCCGAGCTCGAACATCAGTGGGCGGCGTGGCTGGATAATCGCTACCTGCTTGAAGAGGCCGATATCACCTCACGGGATAACGACTTCCTTACCTGCGGCTACCGGGCCGCCCAAGGTGATTTCTCCATTACGCTGCCACAGTCGCTATGCGCAGTTCTCCCCGGCCCTACCACGGTAGAAAATATTGCCGCTTGGCTGGCAAAAGAGGTTTCCACGCAGAGCGGCTTGACCACGCGCATCCAGGCCTTTGAGGGGATCAACAAGGGCGCAATTGCCGCGTTTTCACCCAGTGCTATACCCAGGTGACAGGCTATGAGTGAAGGCTGTCGGGCCGGGTGTGGCGCCTGCTGCATCGCGCCCTCCATCAGTTCCGCCATCCCCGGCATGCCAGAGGGCAAGCCGGCGGGCGTTCGCTGCGTGCAATTAGATGAGCATAACCTGTGCCGTCTATTTGGCGACCCAAGCCGCCCCAAGGTTTGCGAGCGCTTTAACTTCGACGCCAGCGTATGTGGCGAACACCGGGAAGAGGCGCTCGCCACCTTGACATGGCTAGAACGGGATACCGGTTAGCCTTCAATGCCCACAGGGTGCGGCAAGCGCCGATCCAGCAAGCTAATCCAGCGGGTCAGCACCGGGGCATCGCTGTGGCTGACTTCGCTCAACAACCGCCTAAAGCTCTCCTTAGCCTGCTGGTCGTTAGGCTCAATGCGCGTTAGCCATAGCTCAAGAGCAGCCAACTCCTGGTGGCGATTGCCATGCTCGCGGGCCTGGTTAATTGCCATTTCAGCCAGTGCTTTGACTTCATTGGCAGGATGCCCAAGCAGCTCACGCACCTTCGCCAGCTGGGTGGCTAATTCGGGCAGAAACAGCGTAGTGCGCTCACGGGCAATCACCAAGCACTGGTCAAGATACTCCTCTGCAGCATTTAGCTCACCCAGCTCAATACAGGCATCCGAGTACCAGAATACCGGCCGCTGGTAGCGGTCGCGACCCTTCAGTTCCGCCATCTGATCCAGGCTATCGCGCAACTGAGCCAAGCCAGTGGCATCGCCCGCCAGGGCACGTTGCCAACCGAGAATACACTGGCTGGAAATTTGCCATAGCTGTAAATCTGGCGTGCCGGTCATTGCCGCCGCCCGCTCCGCATGCCGTGTGGCCAAGTGAACGTGGCCAAGCTGGCGATAGAGTGCCGCGGCAAACAGTAGTGCCAGCGCCAAGGTGCCGGGGTGGGCAATCTTCTCCGCCAACCGAATTGCTGCCGATACCTGACGCTCGGCGCGTTGATAATCACCCCGCAGGCACAGCGCCCAGCCCTGGAAACAGGCGGCCGAGACTTGCGGGTGATCGGAGAACGGCAGCCATTCGATCATCATCTGCGCATTGAGCGGGTCGATTTCATCCAGATGGTCGTGGGCCTGCTGGATACGACCGGCCCAATACTCGCAGTTGGCACGCGCATAGTCGGCCAAGCGGCGATAGCGTGGGTCTTCAAGGCGCGCGGCAATATCGGCGAGCGTCGACGCCAGGGCGAAGGCATCTGCATGGGCATAGCGCTGGCTACGCCCCACCCAAAGCCCCCATTTGACCAGGAATATCTGCTCTAGATCTTCTGGGTCTTCCAGGCTATCGGTGCCCGATTCGCGCAACAGCTCACGGGCACGCACAAAGCTCTCGTGAGCGGTTGGCGAGCCGTGTCCCTCTAATGAAAACGCCGCCTGACCGCGCACGGTGAGTAGGCTCACTTCACGCTCAATCTCATGCTCAACGTGGCGCAGGCTCGCCAAACCAAAATCGGCCATGCGTAGCGCGGTTCGGTTAGCGCTGACTTTCAGCGCCTCTCGTGCAGCTAGCTCAAAGTAGCGAGCGCCACGGGCGTAGTGACCGCTACGACGCAGATGGGTAGCAAAATCACCGGGGTGGCGACTAATCCATACCGGGAAGCGTTCCTCTATTAAGGTCACCACCTGCTGGTGCAGTTTTACCCGCACATCGCGCGGACAGGAAAGATAAGCAGCTTCTTGCAACAGCTGATGGCTAAACTGGTACTCGTGCTCACCGCTGTCTTTATCGACCGGCTCGATGATCTCCAAAACGCGCATATGCTCGAGCGCTTGGTTCAGCCGCCCTTTTTCCCAGCCGCTGCACTCCTGTAAGAAATCCAACCGGAAGCGCTTACCCAGCACGGCTGCCACATGGGCAATTTCTCGATCGCTTTCCAGTTGATCAATACGGCTGGCCAATAGACCCAGCAGCCCTTTGGGGAGTTCGTCGAACTGGACACTGCGCCCTTCGCGACGATCCATATCCAAGCGGCGACAAATTTCCTGCATATACAGCGGCACGCCATCGCAGCGTTCAATAATCTGGTTACGTAGCCGCGGGCTCATGTGAATACGATAACGCCGCGAAAGCTGTGACAATAGCCGTGAGGACTGCTGCGCATCCAGATTACCCAGGCTAATTTGCTGATCCCAATGCAGTTTTACCGGCAGCAGTTCGCGACCGTGATGGCTAGCCACTAGCATAAAGGCAGTATTGATGGGCAAGCGTGCCTGTAGCCCGGCGAGCACTTTAAAGGAAGGCTCATCCAGCCACTGGAGATCGTCGACCATCAGCACCAGGGTATGAGTCGTCGCCTGGCGCTCGATTAAGCGGTGCAGGAACATCACCACCAGCTCAACGGCTTCACCGCTTTGGGCAAGCTGGGTGATCTCCTGAACTTCGTGCAACCCAAGCGCCTCTTCCAACAGCTGCTGACGCTCAGGCGTAAGCTGATCAAACTCAAGCGTTGCCTGAAGCGCGTGAATCGCCTCAACGGTCAGCGGTTGTTGGAGGTACCAGCCCACCAGCGTGCGGGCAACCCCGTAGGGATCGAGCACCGACAGTCGCGTGGTGGGCTGCCAGCAAATAGCCGCATCGCGGCTAAGCTCTAACTGGCGAAATCCGACCATCAGCGCTGATTTGCCCATACCCGATGCGCCGCGCACCAAAACGCTTTGACGCAAGCCAATACCTGCCCGTGCCAGCGCATCACGCAGGGTACGCAGCGAGGTTTCACGGCCAACCAGGCTAGGCGGCAGCGCATCGCGGCCGCCTTCGTTTTGGCCTAACACCAGCGCACGCAAACGTACGCGGCCGTCGCTAGCCACCAAGCGCGATACCAGCCGTGGCTGTAGATCAAGCGCTGGCGGCATATGCTGACTGGCCTCCTGTGAGATCACCAGCTCACTGCCTTCGGCCGCACTCATTAATTCCAGAGAGGTTTGGGTGACTTGTCCAAGGGGATCGGCCAACTGCCGCTCGGGCAGGTAGACAACGCGCCCGCTGTGCAAACCAGCCGCCAGTTCGAACTGCGGCACTTCGTCTTCGCCAGACCAGTGACGGGCGCTCTCTTGGGGAAGCGCCTGGCGGCAGTGCTCATAGAGCGCCACCAACTCCGCCAACTGGTGAGCGGGTCCATGGGTGCCGAAACACGCCAACCCCAAGCCACCGGTGGCGCCGGGCAACCAAAAACCGCCTAGGTGATGGCACTGCTGCTCTAACCAACGCAGCAACTCTAACTGTAGCGTTAGGCAGTGGCGCGTTGCAGCTCGGTCTTGCCACTCCCCTTTTAAACGTAGCCGGATAGCCATCACGGAGAGCTGTCGCAGCTCAATTTCATCTTCACGCAGAGGCTTGCTGTCCGCCGCCAGCGCACGTGAAAAAGCGCCTTGGGGGCTCATCATGCGAGGGTCGTGGTGGCCGTCGGACCAATAGCTGGCCAACTGCAAAAAGCTGGGCTCAGGCTGCTGCCCTGACAACGCCAGTAACTGCAGGTAGCTATTATACTGTTCGTGAGCGGCGGCCATTTGGTTCTGCTCGGCAAGCTGGCGCACCAGACGCTCATGAAAGGGGCCATAGCCTGAAAAACGACTCACCAAGGTTTCCAGAATCAGGTCCGGCACATCGCTGTGAGCGTCGAGCACCTGTTCAGCAAAACGGATGACGCGCTGACGCCACTCATTGCGTACCTGGACTAGCCAGCGCTGAAATTCACTACAGCTCGCTAACTGAAGCTCTTCAATCAGATCGCCTTGGTAGCAAGCCATCAGCGCTTCGAGCGTATCTAAGTCGCGCGGCCCTTCGAGCAGCTGCTGCAGCGTATGCAGGTCGACTTTCCAATGGGCTGGAAGCTGGAAGGCAATCGTTTGCCGGGAGACACTCAACACTTGGTCGGCACTTTCACCTAGCGACTGGCGCAAACAGTGCAGCGCGTGACGCAGGTTAGTTCGACCAGAAGATAATCCCTGGTCCGGCCACAGTAGCTCGGCCAGCGCGGCACGGTTAACCGGCTGTCGGTGCAGCAGCAGATAAACGAGCAGCGCCTTCACTTTGTCGTAACTAAAGTGGGTTAAGACGTCTTCGCCCTGGGTAAGCGAAAAGTGACCAAAGAGAGTTAACTGATCTGTTTCACGAGCATCGCGCATGATAAACATCCTGCCGGGCTAAGCGGCTTAAGCTGGCACACCGCTATGAAAACGAAAAGCCGTATCGGGCGAAGTAATCAGCTCCGCTTCACGCGCTACAAAAAAAGTGATTCGCTCATCAATCGAGTCCGATGTCTGCTGGCGAGCCAGTAACAGATAGTCCTCAAAATGACGACCTTCTGACTTCACCAAAGTGCGATAAAACCTAGCAAGCTCTTCATCTAAATAAGGAATCAAGCAAGCAAATCGTTCACAGCTACGCGCCTCAATAAGGGCGCCAATGATTAACACATCGATGAGCCGTTCGGGGTCGTTGCTGCGTAAGTGCTGCCTTAAGCCTTCCGCATAGCGTGAAGCAGTTAGGTGCCGGTAGGCCACGCCACGGGCCTCCATGAGTGCGACCACCTGTTCAAAATGCAGCAACTCTTCACGCGCCAACTGCGACATTTTGCTAAGCAAAAGAGGCTGATCAACGTAGCGATAAAGCAAGCTCATCGCCGTAGAAGCCGCTTTTTTTTCGCACTGCGCATGGTCAATCAAGAGCGTTTCCGGGTTTTCAAGCGCCCACTGTAGCCACGCTTCGGGGGTCGAGCAGGCCAAAAACTGATGCAAACTTTCCGGCAGCAGATCATCCGCTTTCACCGCGTGATCAGCCATTTGCAAAACACTCGCTTGTGTAGCGGGCTGTGATATACCAGGTTGTATCAACATAATACCATTACCAATCTTATATCTCACTATTGTACAACATATAAGCGCACAAGGCGCTTAGTTCCCTGTTGCATTGCGTTCTTCATAGCCTTCATCGTCTATAACTAATGTAGCTGTGCGTTTAAAAATGCTCCACACACTTTTATTGGCACGCTGCTATCAGCACCAGCAGTCATTAGCGTGGCGCTAAGGTTATAAAGTGAGGACTATGGTAACGCGCTGTAACCACAATCACACCCACACCGCGGGTGGTTGGCGATGAATTGGAAAAAACTTTCCTGATTTTGAGCCAATTGGCCTATAAAAAGCGCTTTTTTGACCCGTTTAAATCGTGGCATCAACATAAAGTACAACAGCCGTCGCTGCTTGCCAGCTTAACATTGTCGACAGTTTGGCGTAGAATCTCAGCCATCCAACCACACGCTGTTTGTCAAGCGTATGTCGTATGTGGTCGGCCCATTGCCCAACGCGGTATGACCCACAGCGTGCAACGAGGCCGTCACCATAAGCTTAATGAGAACGTCAAATGAGAACGTCAATGAGAGGGCCCCAACGTGCTTGAAGCTTACCGCCAACATGTAGAGGAACGTGCCGCTGAGGGCGTCCCGCCCAAACCCCTAACCGCCGAACAAGTCGCCTCACTGGTTGAGCTACTGAAGACGCCACCGGCCGGTGAAGAAGAATTTATTCTCGACTTAATCACCAACCGCGTTCCGCCGGGTGTTGACGAAGCCGCTTATGTAAAAGCCGGTTTTCTCACTGCCATCGCCAAAGGTGAGGCAAGCTCTCCGCTGATCGACAAGATCCACGCCGTTAAGCTGTTGGGCACCATGCAGGGTGGCTACAACATCGTATCGATGGTGGAGCTACTCGATAATGATGAGCTGGCCCGCGAAGCAGGCGAACAGCTCAAGCACACACTGCTGATGTTCGACGCCTTCCACGATGTGGAAAGCCGTGCCAAAAATGGCAACAGTGTCGCGAAAGAGGTTATCCAGTCCTGGGCTGACGCCGAGTGGTTCCTTTCCAAACCGGCACTGGCGGAAAAAATCACCCTGAGCGTGTTTAAGGTTCCTGGCGAAACCAATACCGACGACCTCTCTCCTGCACCGGATGCCTGGTCACGCCCGGATATTCCGCTCCACGCCAATGCCATGCTCAAAAACGAGCGTGACGGCATTGAGCCAGTGGTTCCGGGTACCACTGGCCCGCTCAAGCAGATTGAAGACGTTAAAGCCAAAGGTTTCCCAGTCGTCTATGTAGGCGACGTTGTAGGCACCGGTTCATCGCGTAAGTCAGCCACCAACTCCGTACTGTGGTTTTTCGGCGACGATATCCCCTACGCTCCCAACAAGCGCGCTGGCGGTTTCTGCTTTGGCAGCAAAATTGCGCCTATCTTCTTTAACACCATGGAAGATTCGGGCGCCCTGCCGGTTGAGATGGACGTCACCCACCTCAACATGGGTGATGTCATCGATGTTTACCCCTACGCGGGTAAAGTGTGCAAGCACGATAGCGATGATGTTATCACCACCTTTGAGCTTAAAACGCAGCTGATTCTGGATGAAGTACGCGCTGGCGGCCGTATTCCCCTGATCATTGGTCGCGGGCTCACTGGCAAGGCGCGTGAGTCGCTGGGCCTACCCACTTCTGACGTTTTCCGCCTACCTGATCAGCCCAAAGATACTGGCAAAGGCTTTACCTTAGCGCAGAAAATGGTGGGTAAGGCGTGTGGTTTGGACGGCGTTCGCCCTGGCATGTACTGCGAACCCAAGATGACTACCGTTGGCTCGCAAGACACCACCGGACCGATGACCCGTGACGAGCTGAAAGACCTGGCCTGCCTGGGCTTTCAGGCTGACCTGGTCATGCAGTCGTTCTGTCATACCGCCGCTTATCCGAAGCCGGTGGATGTGGATACCCACCACACCCTGCCCGACTTCATCATGAACCGCGGCGGCGTTTCGCTGCGCCCTGGCGATGGTATTATTCACAGCTGGCTGAACCGTATGCTGCTGCCCGATACAGTGGGCACCGGCGGCGACTCGCACACCCGTTTCCCGCTCGGCATCTCGTTCCCAGCCGGTTCGGGCCTAGTCGCCTTTGCCGCTGCCACCGGCGTCATGCCGCTGGATATGCCGGAATCGGTACTGGTTCGCTTTAAAGGCAAGCGCCAGCCTGGCGTAACCCTGCGCGACCTTGTTCACGCTATTCCGCTCTACGCCATCAAGCAAGGCTTGCTGACCGTTGATAAATCCAACAAGAAAAACGCCTTCTCCGGGCGCGTGTTGGAAATTGAAGGTCTGGAAGATCTGACCGTAGAGCAAGCTTTTGAGCTTTCTGATGCGTCCGCCGAGCGCTCTGCCGCTGGCTGTACCATTACCCTGTCAGAAGAGAGCGTTACTGAGTACCTCAAGTCCAACATCACTCTGTTGAAGTGGATGATGGGCAACGGTTACGGCGACGAGCGCACCATCAGCCGTCGTATTGAAGGCATGGAAGCGTGGCTGGCCAACCCAAGCCTGATGCGCGCCGATCAAGACGCCGAGTACACCGAAGTTATCGAAATTGATCTGGCTGAAATTAAAGAGCCGGTTCTGTGTGCGCCGAATGACCCGGATGATGCGCGCCTGCTGTCTGAAGTCGCAGGCCAGAAAATCGACGAAGTCTTTATCGGCTCATGCATGACCAACATCGGCCACTTCCGGGCTGCCGGCAAACTGCTTGAAAAGCAGCCTGCCGGCAGTTTAAAAACCCGCCTGTGGCTGGCACCACCGACGAAAATGGATCAGCATCAGCTGACCGAAGAGGGCTACTACGGCATTTACGGCCGTGCCGGTGCCCGCATGGAAATGCCGGGTTGTTCACTGTGTATGGGTAACCAGGCCCGCGTTGCTGCTAAGAGCACCGTGGTGTCTACGTCTACACGTAACTTCCCGAATCGCTTGGGCGACGGTGCCAATGTGTACCTAGCCTCAGCGGAACTGGCGGCCGTTGCCGCAGTAGAAGGACGCCTACCCAGCGTTGAAGAGTATCAACGCTATATGGGTGAGTTTGACGCTATGGCGGGCGAGATTTATCGTTACATGAACTTTCACGAGATTGAGGAGTATCAAAAGATCGCCTCAAACGTGATACCGGTCGCTCAAGAAGCCTAACGTTCGTTAAGCACTTGAGATAGACCGCCCCATCGCCGATGCTCGCAACATCGCAGAAGATGTGACAGGTTGCATTTTCTGAGTCGATGACCGAACGCCCCGCCACTGTTTTACAGGGCGGGGCGTTTTTTTGCACGGCCCGATTAGCTGTCTATGCTGATACTAGCCTTTCATAACAGGAGCCTATGATGACGAACTCGATTGATATCGTGACGCCCGATCTCTGCGATGCACACCCGGAGGTCGCAGTGCTGGAACCGCTGTTTGCCAATTTTGGTGGGCTTGACGCCTTCTACGGCCCTATTCGTACGATAAAGTGCTTTGAAGATAACTCCATGGTCAAGCAGGCCGTCGCCGAGCCGGGTAACGGCGCGGTGCTGGTCGTTGATGCGGGTGGCTCCCACCGCTGCGCCATGCTGGGGGATATGCTCGCTGAACAGGCGGTCGCCAATGGCTGGGCGGGCGTCGTCATGTACGGCTGCGTGCGCGATGTGGATATACTCGCCGCCCTGCCGATTGGCGTTCAGGCGTTGGGCAGCCACCCGCGCAAAAGTGAAAAGCGCGGTGACGGGCAGCGTGATATCAATGTCACTTTTGCCGGTGCCACCCTGCAGCCCGGCCAGTGGCTGTATGCCGATAACAACGGCATTATTGTTGCTGACCATGAGCTGCCGCTTGCTTGAGAACAACGCAGTATTAACGAAGATTGTTTTAAATAGAGCCCCTTGCCAGGTGTGGCGGTTACTGCCACCCTGGTGGCTCATTCTTACCGTTTCATGACGATGCAGCCTTTGACCTACCTTGGCTCTGCCTTACTGCGCACATTACGCGATCATCTTCGCCCACTGATCGCCTACCACCTGTTTTTTACCCTGCTCGCCTCAGCCTTGCTGCTGCCAGCGATCACCTGGGTGACGCGTGGGCTGCTAGCGCAGCTTAACCGTACCGTGGTCACCAACGACGAGTTGATTGGGCTACTCTTCAGCCCGCTGGGGCTGATCGGCATGCTGGTAGGGCTTGGCTTCACGTTTGTGATTATTTATTGGCAGCAGGCGGGCATGCTGCAGGTGGCCGTCAGACCCCGCGATAACCACTATCGGCTAGCTCTTGAAGCGCTCTGGCTGAGTACCCGACGGCTGCCCGCTTTGGCGGGTCTGGTGATACTCCAGGTAGGCACCCACTTATTATTGCTGGCACCCTTTATGGCCGGGTTAGCATGGCTTTACGATGTCTGGCTAGGCGGTATAGACCCCTACTACCTGCAGCGCGTGCGCCCCCCCGTACTGTGGTATTTCGTTGCCTGCGCACTGCCGCTGATAATCGCTTGGGCGTGGGCAGCGTCATGGCTCTACCTGCGCTGGCTGTTAGCACTGCCTCTAGTGGCCCTGGAACGCTGCAGCCCGTGGCAGGCACTTAAGCGTAGCGTCACCCTAACCCGTGGCTGGCGCCGCTCTATTGGCGCTGCGGTGCTGCTGCTCCTGGTGCTGATTATCAGCCTGCCCCTGCTGGTGACGCTGCTGTTTGACCGGTTATTTACGCCGCTACTGTGGTGGCTACCAGAGCATAATGCCGTGCTTATCCCGGCGATGCTCGCCTACTTACTCGGCTATGTCCTGGTCACCCTGGCCATTACCTTTATCGGTATTGCCGCCAATGCGCTGCTTTCCGCCTGTCTGTATATGCAGTTAGCCCACCGCGAACCCCGCCCAGCAGCCCCTGCTGAGGACATTAACGCAGGCAAACTGGCCTGGGCAGTTGAACTCAGCGTGCTGATTTTTGCCGGACTTCAAGCGTGGTGGATTCTGAATAGCTTTGAGATACGTGACAATGTCGCGGTCATTGCCCACCGTGGCAGCTCCATGGTCGCGCCTGAAAACACCCTTTCCGCGTTAGAACAGTCTCTGATCGATGGCGCTGACTATATCGAAATTGACGTGCGCTTGAGCAGTGACCAGCAGGTAATGCTCTACCACGACCGCAGCATGGCGAGGCTCACCGGCGATAACCGCGAGTTTGGCGAACTGACCAGAGAGCAGCTTAGTCAATTCGATGTGGGCAGTTGGTTTGGCGATGCTTTTCAAGGCGAGAATATTCCCGGCTTGGACGAAGCTCTCGAAAGAGTCCGTGGCAAAGCGGGATTAATGATTGATATCAAGCCGCTACCAGGTCAAGAACAGGCGTTAGCCGAGGCCGTTATTGACGCCTTAAATGCAGAGAGCGACGTGCGCTATCGCTGCTGGGCGACCCAACAAAGCGCTTTCGACGGCTATACGGCGTGCGGTTTCCCTAATGCGCTAATGGATATGCGCATGGCCACCATGTCACCAACACTGCTGGAATATCTGAATGAGCGTGCACCAGCGCTGCGCGTAACCTTACTGGCCCAGCTTATTCTTCCCGGCACACTGGATCGGCGCGACTTTGATGCACTGGGTCTACGACATAACCGTATTACGGAAGGGGAAATACGCTTAGCACGCCTATATGGGTACGAAATACACGCCTGGACCGTCAATGATCGAGCCCGAATGTCGACGCTGATTGATCTGGGTGTCGATGCGATCATCACCGACTACCCAGATCGCTTAACCGAACTAATTCATGACCGCCGCGAATTAAGCGACGGTGCATTGATGCTGGTCAAGCTGCGTAACTGGCTCCGCCAATAGGCATTCACTTAATCGCCCATGACCACGCCTTCGCGACGGGGGTCAGCGCCACCAAACAGGCTGCCATCTTCAAGGCGCATAATGGCTTGGAGCCCGCTGGTGAGTTCTCGCTCGCTGACCGTGTGGCCGCGCTCGCGCAGTGACTCGATGGTCGCCTCAGGAAAACGCCCCTCCTCCACATAGACATCCCCGCCGAGTGTTATAGCATGGGGAAGGTTGAGCGCTTCCTGCGCACTCAAGCCCCAGTCACGCATCGCCACTAACGTACGCGCAGTATAATGAATAATGGCAGCACCGCCCGGCGATCCAAGACTTGCCACTAATTCACCGCTGTCCTGATTGAATACCAGGGTCGGACTCATGCTGGAACGTGGACGTTTGCCGGGCTCAACTCGGTTTGCCACCGGTTCGCCATCAACCTCAGGCACAAATGAAAAGTCGGTGAGTTCGTTATTAAGCAGGAAACCACCGGTTAGTCCCGTGCCGCCATCGGACATAATCCGCGAGCCAAACGCCTGCTCGATGGTGGTGGTCATCGCAACCGCGTTGCCCTCCTCATCGACGATGCTGATGTGGCTGGTACCGTACTCGGGCTGTTCGGGCTGGCTAGCCCAGCTAACGCTTAGCTCGCCAGGATTACCGGGTTCCGCGCTATCGCCCATACTCATCTCTTCGATAAGCGCACTGCGCTGCTCAAGATAATCGGGCGCCAGCATCAGCGACCAGTCGCCACCCGGTGCCTCGACAAAGTCAGGGTCGGCGATGTAGCGACCACGATCGGCAAATGCTAAGCGCGACGCTTCTAAAAACTGGTGCAGCCACCCGCTGCTGGAAACACCATCATCTAGCGGGGCCTCAAGCAACGGCTGCTGATCAAGCATGCCCAAAATCTGCATCACGGTCAGATGACCCGACGAAGGCGGCGGGAAGCCGCACACTTCCCACTGCTGCCAAGGCGTACATAGCGGCTCGCGGTCAAGCGCCTCATAGCCACTCATGTCCTCCATCGACAAGCTGCCTGGGCGCTCAGGGTGGTTCTGAACGCGCTCAACGATGTCTTCGGCTACGACCCCTTCATGCAGGGCGGCGCTGCCTTCCTCAGCGATTTGGCGTAAAACCGCTGCCAAGGCAGGGTTTTTGAGCGTTTCACCGACGGCAATGGGCTCGCCTTCAGCATCGTAATAAAATTGGCTCGCCAGAGGGTCTTGACGCAGGAACTCATCGCTTTCAAGGCTGGTGTGCAGCCGGTTGCTAACGGCAAACCCCTCTTCCGCTAAGGTAATCGCCGGTTTAAACAGCTCCGCCCACGCCAGCTCACCATGCTCAGCGTGAGCCTTCTCAAGCATACGCAGCGTGCCCGGCACGCCTACTGATAGACCACTAACCACCGCGTCGTTAAACGCCATCGGCTCACCATCCTGTAAAAACAGCTCGCCATTAACGCCCTGGGGGGCCGTTTCACGCCCATCGTAGGCACGTACTTCGTCGCCGTCGTAGAGCATCAAAAAAGCGCCGCCGCCGATACCGCTGGATTGCGGCTCCACCAAATTCAGCACCATTTGCACCGCAATGGCCGCATCAATGGCGTTACCACCGGCTTTAAGGACTTGATAACCAGCATCGGTGGCTAGCGGATTGGCCGCGGCCACCGCAAATGACTCCGCCGCCCAGCCCGGCTTCTCTTCGTAACCAGACTCGCTTTCGGGTGAAATTGAAGGAGTCTCATAGCTAAACCCCCAGCTATATAATGGCGCCACCAGCAAAACAGGTAGCGCGAACTTAATTGACTTTGGGGACATCTCAGCGCTCTCCGCGACAAATTAAAAAACCACTCCAGAAGAGTAGCCTATAAAAACAACGACGCCCGGCACAATGGCCGGGCGTAAATTAGTCAAAATAAATATAACTATTCGATTTTTTGCCCTGCGAGCATAAACCAGGTTTCCAGTACCGCGTCGGGATTAAGTGATACAGAGTCAATACCCTGCTCCATCAACCATTTAGCCAGGTCAGGATGATCTGACGGCCCCTGCCCACAGATACCCACATACTTGCCTTTCGCCTTGCACGCCTGAATTGCCATTGCGAGCAGCTTTTTAACCGCCCCATTACGCTCGTCAAACAGATGCGCCACGATACCCGAGTCACGATCCAAGCCTAACGTTAGCTGAGTCAGATCGTTTGAGCCGATGGAGAAACCGTCAAAATACTCCAAAAACTCGTCGGCCAGCAAAGCGTTAGCCGGCAGCTCGCACATCATAATCACTTTTAAGCCTGTGGGGCCGCCACGTTCAAGGCCATTGGCTGCCAGCAGCTCTACCACCTCACGCGCTTCGTCGGTGGTACGCACAAAAGGCACCATGATTTCGATATTCTCGAAGCCCATCTCTTCGCGCACCCGCTTCAGCGCCCGGCACTCAAGCTCAAAGCAGGGCCGGAATGCCTCTGAAATGTAGCGCGATGCGCCCCGGAAACCGAGCATGGGGTTCTCTTCACCCGGCTCATAGAGCTTGCCGCCAATCAGGTTTTCATATTCGTTTGATTTGAAATCTGACAGCCGCACGATGACACGCTGGGGATGGAAAGCCGCCGCCAGCGTAGAGATGCCTTCAACCAGTTTATCGACATAGAAACTCACCGGGTCGCTATAGCCCGCGGTACGTAAATCGATCACCTGCTGCAAGTCCACCGGCAGCGTGTCGTACTCCAATAACGCCTTGGGATGGACGCCGATCATGCGGTTAATGATAAATTCGAGACGCGCTAAGCCAACACCTGCGTGAGGCAGACTGGCAAAGCCAAAGGCGCGGTCGGGGTTGCCCACATTCATCATGATTTTGAAGGGGATCTCCGGCATGGCATCGACACTGGAGACTTTGCAATCAAATTCCAGCAGCCCCTCATACACATTGCCGGTATCGCCTTCCGCACAAGAGACCGTGACGTCGATACCCTCTTTTAACTGAGTCGTCGCATCACCACAGCCTACCACCGCGGGGATGCCCAGCTCGCGGGCGATGATCGCCGCGTGGCAGGTGCGCCCGCCGCGGTTGGTGACGATCGCGGAAGCCCGCTTCATGATCGGCTCCCAATCCGGGTCAGTCATATCGGTGACCAGGATATCGCCATCATGGATTTTATCCATATCGTCAGGGCTGAGTACGACTTTGACAGTCCCCCGCCCGATGCGCTGACCAATCGCCCGACCGGTGATTAATGTGCGACCCTTTTCACGCAGTTGGAAGCGCTCAAGCTTGCCGCCTTCCTGCTGGGAGACCACCGTTTCAGGACGGGCTTGAACGATGTAGAGCTCACCGTCATCGCCATCCAACGCCCACTCAATATCCATGGGGCGCTGGTAGTGCTGCTCAATGGTCATCGCCTGACGGGCCAGATCCATGACTTGCTGATCATTAAGGCAGAAACGGCCGCGATCCGAGTGCGGCACATCGACGGTTTCCACCGATTTACCGGCGCTGGCGTCCTGGCCGTAAACCATCTTGATCAGCTTGGAGCCTAAGTTACGCCGCAGCACCGCCGGGCGGCCCGCCGCCAGGGTCGGTTTATGCACGTAGAACTCATCAGGGTTGACGGCGCCCTGTACCACCGTTTCGCCCAGGCCCCACGAGGCGGTGACGAAAACGGCCTCTTTAAAGCCGGATTCGGTGTCTAGGGTAAACATAACACCTGCCGCGCCGGTCTCTGAACGCACCATTTTCTGCACGCCTGCCGACAAGGCGACATTTTCGTGGGCGTAGCCGCGGTGGACACGGTAAGAGATTGCGCGATCATTAAATAGCGAGGCGAAAACTTCGTGCACCGCACGCTTGATATTGTCGAAGCCCTCAATATTAAGGAAGGTTTCCTGTTGACCAGCGAAGGAGGCATCGGGCAGGTCTTCAGCGGTCGCTGAGCTGCGCACAGCCACTTTCAACTGCGGGTGTTGTTGCTGCAACTGGCCGTAAGCATCGCGCAGGGCCGCTTCAAAGCTAGGGGGTAGCGGTGTATCGATGATCCATTGGCGAATATTACGACCCGCCTCGGCCAGCGCCTTAACATCGTCGACATCCAGGCGAGCCAGGGTGGCATTAATACGCTCGTTTAACCCTTCGTGGGAGAGAAATTCACGGTAAGCGTGGGCGGTAGTGGCAAAGCCACCGGGCACCGTTACGCCAGCACCGGAGAGGTTGGAAATCATTTCACCCAGCGAGGCGTTTTTACCACCTACGCGTTCGACGTCGGCCATGCCCAGCTGATCGAACCACAGAATGTACTCTTCCACGTAACCCCCTCGCTCATAGATATCGGCATGGCCACTGATATGGGCATTAATGCCGTGGGCCATGGATAATTCAATGGCTACCCTAGCACCGCGCCAATACATTCGCCATTGGTCTAATAGCGAAGAGAGTGGAGGATTTTTACAACAGCGGCGCTTTTTTGGCTATTTATGTAGTCAGGCCCATCCGACGCAGCCATAGCGGCCGATGACACGTTGTGCTGGCAAACGCCTCGGCACACAATAGGCGGATCACTCATCAGTGGATTTCGTTATGAGACGTACGGCTTTTTTTATTTCAGATGGTACCGGGATCACGGCGGAAAGTTTAGGCCGTAGCTTGCTGGCTCAGTTCAGCGATGTTGAGATCGATATGCTGACCAAGCCCTATATCGATACGTTGGAAAAAGCTCAGGCGTTAGCCGCAATTATTGAGTCAACGGCCAACCGCGACGGCCATCGCCCGATCATCATTGATACCATTGTGGATCAACAGATTCGCGATGTTATCCGTCAGGCATCCGGGTTTAAAGTCGATATTTTTTCCACTTTCCTTGAGCCCTTGGAGCAGGAGCTAGAGACTCACTCTTCCTACAGCGTTGGCCGCACCCATTCGATTGGCAGCGATGACGTTTACATGGACCGCATACACTCCGTGCACTTTGCGCTGGATAACGACGACGGTGCCCGGACGCATCAATACGATAAGGCAGATATCATTCTGGTCGGCGTTTCGCGCTGCGGCAAAACCCCTACTTCGCTCTACCTGGCTTTACAGTTCGGCATTCGAGCGGCTAACTATCCGCTGACAGAAGATGATTTAGACGAAGACGGCATGCTCAAGCTACCCAAGGCGCTCGTGCCCCATCGGCAAAAGCTGTTTGGCTTAACCATTGATGCGCGGCGCCTATCGGCGATTCGCAACGAGCGACGTCCCAATAGCCGCTATAGCTCGATGGATCAGTGCCTGCAAGAAGTGGAACAGGCAGAGTCGCTCTACCGCACCATGCACATTCCCTATATTGATGCGACACGTTTCTCGGTCGAGGAGATTTCCACACGAATGATTGCCGAAACCGGCTTAGCGAGGCGCTTCTCGCCCCGCTAAGCCTAAAACATCACCACAAGCCCTCAGCGGATCACATGCCCTTGGGGGCAAAAATTCCCGGTGCGTTGCGCCAGTAGCCTTTGTAATCCATGCCAAAGCCAAACACATAGCGGTCGGCCACTTCCAGGCTGCAGTAGTCAGCTTTTAAACCGGGCACTGCTTTGCGGTTGTGCTGTTTATCCACCAGCACCGCCGTGGTAACACTGGCGGCCTGGGCTTCTTCGCAGTAGGCCAAAATCGCCGCCAGGGTCGCGCCTTCATCCAAAATATCGTCAACGATAACAACATGACGACCGGCCATCGGCACTTCCGGAGAAACCCGCCAAAATAGCTCGCCGCCACGTAGCTCGTTGCGGTAGCGAGTGGCATGCAGATAATCCACTTCCAGCGGGAAGCCCAAGCGGGTCAGCAGGTGTCCCGTGGTAATTAAGCCGCCATTCATCACGCAGTAAAACACAGGCAGTTTATCGCCTAAATCTCGGGTGATAGCTTCTGCCATGCGGTCAAGTGCCCGCTCTACTTCTTGCTGCGAAATTAAGCAGTCGGCGTTATCCATTAGTTCGCGCATCGAGTCCAGCGACTCTAAGGCTTCTTTATCCAGCTTTGACATCTACCAACTCCACGCGGGTTAAAAGCTTCATTTATTTGAGCAAGCGATTTATTCAGCGCTGGGCTTGGGCTTATCCGCCAACGCTTCCAATTTAGCGTGGGCACGCCGCCAACGGCCCAGCGCACTCAGTGCATCCAGGTCTGGCCGCGCGCGACTATAGCGCAGCTTGGCGGGGCGCTTGTTATTGATCCCTTGGCACGCCTCCATGACCTCAAGCGCGGCGGCTCGGTCATTACACACCAGCAGCATATCGCAGCCTGCTGCGAGCGCGGCTTGGGCACGCGCCTTGGGTTCGCCCGCTTCGTGGGCGCCCGCCATACTCAGATCATCAGAAAAAATGCAGCCTTTGAAGCCTAGCGACTCCCGTAACATACCCAACCAATTGGGTGAAAATCCTGCGGGGCGTGTATCGAAAGCGGAGTAAATAACATGCGCAGGCATGACCCCATCTAACTGCGAGGCTAACTGGGTAAAGGGCACAAGATCGTGCTGTTTAATCACGTCTAGCGGGCGATCGTCTATCGGTAGGGCAACATGGGAGTCCGCCGCCACCCCACCATGGCCGGGGAAGTGCTTGCCCACTGCGGCCATACCGGCATCGTGAAGCCCTTGAATAAAGGCGCTGCCCAGCTGGGCCACGTGCTGGGGATCACTGCTAAAACTGCGGTCACCAATAACGCTGGAGAGGCCGCTCTCAACATCCAATACCGGAGCGAAACTAAGATCCAGCCCGCAGGCGGCCATCTCCATCCCCAACAGCCAACCAGCGTCCTTGGCTAACGCCAGACCGTCTTCCGGGGAAGCGCGATAGCACTCGCCGATACGCGCCATGGCAGGCAGGCGTGTTAAGCCCTCTTTAATACGCTGAACGCGACCGCCCTCCTGATCCACTGCGAGCAGTAAATCAGCCCGCACGCGGCGAATATCGCTGCACAGCTGGCGCACCTGGTAGCCATTTTCGACATTGCGGGCAAATAGAATAACGCCCCCTACCGTCGGTTCCAGCAACAGGCGTTTTTCTGCCGCCGTCAATTTTGGGCCTTCAAGGTCAAGCATGACCGGGCCTAACGGTTGAGTCATCGTGATAGGTCCATGAAAAGGGGCGATGATTCTAGACGATCGTCTAGCGGTGTCAAAAACTTATCAATCAAAGGATTGCCGTCCGCCGTGCAACCAAACCGGGGTGCCCGGTAACGCGAGCGCAAAGAGGGTTAGCAAATCACTATTACGTAAACGAATGCAGCCGTGGGAGGCCGCAACGCCCATGGGTTCGTCAGGCGGTGTGCCGTGCAGGTATATATAGCGCCGTTGCGAGTCCACCTGACCGCCGCGGTTCACGCCCTTTTCTAATCCGCAAAGCCACAGAATGCGGGTCAAAATCCAGTCACGCTCTGGATGCGCTTCGGCTAGCGCGGATGAAAACGTCTCGCCTGTCCAGCGGCGGCCTCGAAACACTGCGTTGTCGGGCATATCACCGCCAATGGCGGCGCGCACATAGTGCCAGCCGTGGGGGGTTTTACCACTACCATTACGCTCCCCGACACCGGCGGCAGCGGATGAGATCGCACACTCATGGAGCACTTTCGGCCCTCGCCAGCAGCGCAGCAGCTGCTGGGTAGTATCAATCTCCAGCCAGATATTCTCAGCCGGGGGTAGCTCAGCTAGCGTAGGCGTTCGCATGTTTTCCTTCTTCTGGCTTGGCTTCTTCAAGGGCGAGCGGTAACGGTGCATTCATGGCCGCCACAACGACCGGCAGCAATCGCTTGACTAAATCACGTACTGAAACCTGTTCGTGATAATCTTTTTCAGCGATATCACGCAGTGCATCAAGGCCGGACAGGGTAAATATTACCGTGCCAAGCATAAAGTGTAGCCGCCAAAAGCGCTCCGCGTCAGGTAGGTCCGGCGTGGCTTGTCGCACCAGCTCGGTGAAGCGGGTAAACACATCGCCATACTCTTGCTGGATATAGCGCCTAAGATGCCCCTGTGCCTGGCTGTAGGCAAGGCCGAGCAAGCGCATAAACACTTTTAAACTATTGCGTTCAGCGGGCACTGCAAGAACGGTGGTTGCCATGGTTTCGAGCAGGGTTTCAAGCTCAATAACCCGCCCAGCATGCTGTCCTTCCAGCTCATCAAGGGCGGTGTGAAAACGCTGGGAGAAGGGATCCAAATAGCGGGCAAAGACGGCCTGAATCAAAGCTTTTTTGGAGCCAAAATGGTAATTCACAGCGGCTAAATTGACGCGCGCTTTGCTAGTGATGTTGCGCAGCGAAGTTTCGGCAAAACCCCGCTCTGCAAACAGCACCTCGGCAGTATCGAGTATACGGGTCACCGTATCAGATTGAGCCATGTCGCTCTCCAGGGAAACAGGTGTTTAAAACATAGCAAAATACTATGCCATAACCATGGCGGTCTCAACGCTTGATTTATTAACAAAATACAGCCCGTTAAATAAGCAGAAGCTTAGTTTCAAACGATTAGAAAAATTGCATAGACATCGAAGATAGCCACTGACAAGGCATATACTGGACAGAGGAACATACTGTATACTTAACCACTGATTGATTAAGTTGCCATTTAATTTGTTACTGTCTATTCACTATTTATGGAGTCTGGTATGTCGCGTCCGCTAACCGCTCGCCAACAGCACGTGTTCGATTTTATCGTTAAAACGATGGGCGAATTTGGCTACCCTCCTACCCGCGCCGAAATTGCCAAGGCGCTTGGCTTCCGCTCCCCCAACGCGGCCGAAGAGCACCTGCGCGCGCTGGAACGCAAAGGCGTTATTCGCATTATTCGCAACACTTCTCGCGGTATCCGCCTGCCCAACCAGGAACCGCAAGAAGTCATGGAGAGTGCTGCCACCGCCTTACCCGCAGCCAACGTTGAAACGCTGCCAACGGGCCTACCCGTGATCGGTGAAGTGGCCGCAGGCAGCCCCATTTTGGCCGCTGAACATATTGACCGTTACTGCCCGCTACCCGCCGAGTACTTTACCCCCAAAGCCGATTACTTGCTGCGCGTGCGCGGCCTTTCCATGAAGGACATTGGCATTTTGGAAGGCGATTTACTGGCAGTTCATCGCACCGATCGGGTTCGCGATGGCCAGATTGTGGTTGCCCGACTGGAGGATGAAGTAACGGTTAAACGCTTTAAACGCCAGGGCCACCAGGTAACGCTGTTTGCAGAGAACCCTGATTTTGCGCCCATTGAAATCGACCTGCGCTCCCAGTCGCTCGATATCGAAGGCGTCGGCGTTGGTGTGATTCGTGGCGGCAACGGCCAGGCACTCGGTTAGCCGCCGCCCCTAGCCACCCCTACTGTAGATCGATATAGCGGTGGTCATTGAAGGTGGCCACCCAATGAGGGTGATAAACCAGCATAATACTCAGCAGCATGCCGGTGATAAACGCCTCTGAAGGCATTAACAGCGGTAAGAAGCGCGCATACTCCTGGGCGAGATAAACCGCCTCAGGGTCAGTCCCCGCAACGATGATCAGCAGCACCGCTGCCAGCCCTCCTCCCAGCGTTGCCAGCGCCGCGCCAAAAAAGCCGCAGGCAAACAAAAACACCATCAGGTTATCCGGCAGGCGGCGATCTACCAGCCGCCATACCGCGCCAATGACGGCCGCCGGGACGACACCGGTAACCAGCACGTTTGCCCCCAGCAGCAGCCATTCATTGCGCCCAATTACCACCATGGCGATATTAATCAGCACGTTGCTAATCAGCGCCAATGGCGCTTTAAAAACGAGTGTCATTAAAACCGTGAAAACAAGGTGCAACGTTAGCCAATCAACCGCCTGCGCACGCAGCTGCCACATCAGCATCACCGCCAGCGTGGCGCCCAGCCAGCGGTGCTGAAGCGCGGTATCCGCTATTAACACCTGCCAGGGCCGCCCCCAAAGTGCCCACGCGATCACTGCTAACGAGAGTAGCCAGGTGAGCAGCAGCGCCCAGGGTGCTAATACACTTTGCGCAAACGACATGGCGGCCTCTCAGGTTGATGAGGGTTAACTAAAGACCACTGTCTTATTACCGTGGACCAGCACGCGATCCTCTAAGTGCCAGCGCAAACCGCGAGCAAGTACGGCTTTTTCAACGTCACGGCCAAAACGTACTAAGTCAGTGGGCGTATGGCAGTGGCTTACGCGATGAATATCCTGTTCGATGATGGGGCCTGCGTCGAGTTCCTCGGTCACGTAGTGGCAAGTAGCACCTATCAGCTTAACGCCCCGCTGGTATGCCTGGTGGTAGGGTTTTGCCCCGGCAAAGGAGGGCAAAAAGCTGTGATGAATATTGATCACTCTTCCCGCATAGCGCGCGCACAGCTCGGGGGGCAGTATTTGCATATAGCGCGCCAGCACCACGCAGTCAGCGCGAGCGCTATCGATTTCGGCCTGCACCTTGGCAAACGACGTTTGCTTATTATCCGGGTCTACCGGGACGTGGTGGTAAGGAATGCCGTACCACTCGGTCAGCGAACGCATATCGTCATGGTTGGAGATAACACCGACAATATCGCAATCCAGCTCACCCGCCTGCCAGCGGTAAAGTAGATCGACCAAGCAGTGTGACTCCCGCGACACCATCAGCACCACACGCCGACGCAGCTGGGTATCCACCAGGGACCACTGCATATTGAATTCGCTGGCCACCGGCTCGAACGCCGCGCGCAGGGCTTCCACCGACATACCGACCGAATCCGCCAGAATTTCGTAGCGCATAAAAAAGCAGCCGGTTTCTAAATCGGAGTGCTGGCTGGCTTCGGTAATGGAGCCGCCCTGCTGGGCAATAAAGCTCGATACCCGTGCAACAATCCCCACCCGGTCAGGACAGGAAACCACTAAACGATAATAATGAGACATGTGAGCTACTCTTGACCTATTGCTAAGTTAATTATGACAAACCAGCGGCTTAGGTCGCATAGTGTATCGGAAGGGCATGGAAGATTGTTAGCCGCCCCTGCCTTCCCGTATAGTTAAGTCACTACTTTTTAGGTTTTTCATAACAGATGCATTCACCACGCGTTCAAATTCGTCCCCGTCGTCGTCCACCGCTGCGCATGTTGCCGCTGGGGGGATGCGGTGAGATTGGAATGAATCTAACGCTATACGGCTACGACGATCACTGGATAGCCGTCGATTGCGGCATGATGATCCGTCAGGATCTTCCCAACTCGCCACTGCAGGTACCCAATCTCGATACACCGAAAGCACTGGGAATCGTGCCCAAAGCGCTCTTTATCACCCACGGCCATGAAGACCACATTGGTGCAGCTGCCTGGCTTTGGCCGATGTGGAACTGCCCCATTTACGCCACCCCGCTGGCGGCTGGCCTGTTGCGGCTAAAGTTTGCCGAGCATCAGCTTAGCAGCGCGGCTATCCATGTTATTGAACCTGGCGAGGCGCTGGAAAGCGGGCCGTTCACGCTGCGCTATTTGCTGTTAACGCACTCTATACCCGAAAGCTGTGCGTTGATCATGAGCGTCGGTGGCTACCGCGTCTTACATACCGGCGACTGGAAACTCGACCCTGAACCGATCATCGGCACGCCGATAAGCGCGGCCCAATTCAAGGCGCTCGCCCCAGTGGATTTAGTGGTGGGCGACTCCACCAACGCTCCCATGCCCGGCCACTCAGGCAGCGAGGGGGATGTTGCCCGTGCGCTAGCAAAAACCCTCAGCAACTGCCAGGGCCGCGTGGTGATCTCCTGCTTTGCGAGCAATCTTGCCCGGGTGTTAGCGATAGGACGCGCAGCCCATCAATGTGGCCGTCGTATCAGCTTGATGGGGCGTTCCATGGAGCGCATGGTCAGCGTCGCGCGGGGGCTCGGCTATATGGATGATTTACCGCCGCTGGTGCCCAATCACGACCTTGGCTACCTGCCCCCGGATGAAGTGGTGATTATCGCCACCGGCAGTCAGGGAGAGCCCCGCGCCGCGTTACAGCGCCTAGCCCAGGGCCGTCACCCCTATATGGATCTTCAGCCAGGCGATAACGTCATCTTCTCGGCCAAAGCCATTCCCGGCAATGAGCGACCCATTGAGCAGCTTAAAAAGCGTTTGGCGCACCTAGGTGTCAGCATCTATGACGAGTTCAACCACCCTGAACTGCACGCCACTGGGCATCCTGCTCAGGATGAGCTGATCAAGCTCTATCAGTGGGTCAGGCCCAAGCATCTTATGCCGGTGCATGGCGAAGCACGCCATCAGCAGGCTCACCAGGCCATTGCCTCGCAGCTTGGTATTAGCGCCCCATTGACGCCGGTAAACGGCGATCTGATCAGTTTTGATAGCCACGGATTGCAGTGTGAAGCGCGCTACCCGCAGCCTCCCTGCATTGTCAGTCAAAACAGCGTCGTGCCCCACCCTGGCTTGGAGGTAAACGATGCCAATAAAGCCCGTCGCGGCAGCTTGTATCTAGCGCTACCAGTGACCGCAACTGACACTGGCTGGGCGCGTATTGGCCGCTTAATGCTGGATGCCTCAGGGGCCAGCCCGCTGGATGAAGATAGCTTTAGCGATTGGTTGGATGATCAGCTTGAGGAGATTGCCGCAGAGACGCTGGCCGACTTGCGACAGGCATTGCAGCCCCGCTTGGTTCACTGGCTGGCAGAGCATATGCAGCACCTACCCGATGTGCATTTACAAATTATGGCCGCCGAAATGCCAGATCCTATTATTCTGGACAACGCCGCCAATCGTTAGAAGAGTTGCTCGCGCTGGGCCAACATCAACGCCAACGCGCCGCATCCTGTTGATCAGAGTAGCGCTCTTTGACCCAGTACTCACCCTGGGTAGAGTGCTCTTTCTTCCAGAAAGGCGCCTGGGTTTTAAGGAAATCCATAATAAAATCGCAGGCTTCGAACGCCTCACGGCGGTGTGCACTAGCCACTAACACCCGCACAATCGGATCGCCCGGTTCCAGGTAGCCAACGCGATGAATAATCCGCACCGCCTGGAGCGACCAGCGCTGCCAGGCCTGTTCGCCAATATCTGTCAGCGTGCGCTCAGTCATGCCGGGGTAGTGCTCCAGCGTTAACCCCGTGACGTCAGGCGTTTCATTAAAATCACGCACTAAGCCGGTAAAACTCACCACCGCGCCAATATCGCTACGCCCCGCCAAGGCATCGTCATAGCCGTAGGCCATCGAGAACGGGGCGGCTTGAATCGCCACATTAATATCCAGCTTAATATCCACTCTAGCCCCCTGTGACCGGTGGGAAAAACGCTACTTCGTCATCATCGGTCACTAACGCATCGTCATTGGCCATGACTTGATTGATGGCACATAGCGTACGCTGGTCGGTGAGCTGCTTAAAGCGACTATCGCGCTCGGCCAGCGCTGCTTTCAATCCGCCAATATCACGGCTAGCCAACTGATCGAGACTCACTACTGCCTCGCTCTCACCTAGCCGCTCGCGCAGTTCGGCTAAAAACTTAACCCGCACGCAGGGCGATGGGCAGCGTTCACCCAAGCTGACCTCTCCGGCCATGCCATCGCCTGTCACTATCGGCGCCTGCGCGTTTATGCGCTGGTAATCACCGCGCTGGCCACCCTGCTTACTATCAAGCTGAATGGCCTCAATACGCATATTTTTATCGACTGCTTTACACATATCGTAAAGCGTTAAACAAGCCACCGAGACGGCGGTAAGCGCCTCCATTTCAACCCCGGTGCGGCCATTCAAGCGACACAGCGACGTCACGTGAACGCAGGATTCGGCTACATCAATATCAAACTCAACCGACACTTTTGATAGCGCCAGGGAGTGGCAGAGAGGAATCAGCTCATGGGTGCGTTTGGCCGCCTGAATACCGGCGATTCGCGCGGTAGCCAGCACATCG
Organism: Halomonas sp. AOP13-D3-9; assembly: GCF_052379125.1. Taxonomy (NCBI): domain Bacteria; kingdom Pseudomonadati; phylum Pseudomonadota; class Gammaproteobacteria; order Oceanospirillales; family Halomonadaceae; genus Halomonas; species Halomonas sp. AOP13-D3-9. The sequence continues at coordinate 45,674 of NZ_JBQSYH010000011.1, forward strand.
CCTTTAGGCAATTCACCGTCACTAAGTAATTGCAGCGTTTCCGACAGCATCACAATACGCCCCGAAGCGACGGCTTCGCGGCGGGTTTCCTGTTTATCGCCAACATCCACCATATTGGCTTCGCCACGGGTATTGAGGTGGGTCAGATGCATGTTGTCACCGTTCCTTTTTTGAAGCCGAAGCAGCACTTAAAAATATAGCGTCGTTTTTCGCGCTCACCCAACTGACTATCCAGCGCGCTATTGCATCACTATCGTCTAGATTTAACCGGATCACCGCAGTCGCTAAGTCGATGGGCGGTGGCGCGCTGAGCGCGGCTGCCTCAACCCAAGGCCCGGTTAAAATAGCCGGATCGCCAATGCCATCGCGGTAAAGCACCAGCTTGGGAATCGGCCAGGCTTTAAAACCTTCGACAATCACCAAGTCGGGATCGTGCGGTGCCATCATGGCAACTAACTGGGCTAAATCAGGCTCGTCCTGGTCAGGGGTTTCCTGCATCAGCGCAAAGCGCTGACGGGAAGCCACCAGTACCGGTGCGGCACCTGCGCTGCGCAGCTTATAGCTATCCTTGCCGGGCTGGTCGACATCAAACGAGTGGTGCGCATGCTTGATCACAGCGACTTTCAACCCATACTCAGCTAAGCGTGGCAGCAGCTTCTCTAACAGCGTTGTTTTACCGGTGCCGCTCCAAGCAGCAATCCCTAGAATAGGAAAGGGTGCGGTTAGTTCGTTTTCCATGCTGCCGACACTCCTAATGATCTCTAAACGCACGTTACAAGTAATGCCATCCTTACGATGCATACGGCGTTACTGGCGGTTAGCTTACTCGCCCTCTTGCTCGCGAGGTAATACCCAGTTCAACGCAATACCCACCAAGGCGGCAAGACTAACGCCCTGTAGCGTAAACTGGCCACCGCCAAACTGCATGCCACCAATACCGAACACCAGTATCAGTGAGACCACCACTAAATTGCGGGGTGCCGTCAGCGACTGACCAGCGCGCACCAGAGTGTTCATACCGACGACCGCAATGGAGCCGAACAGCAGTGTCATTATACCGCCCATTACCGGGCCCGGAATGGTCTGCAGTAGCGCACCCAGCTTGGATACAAATGCCAGCACAATGGCAATAATGGCTGCAACGATCATGTACTTGGGATTAAACGCCCGAGTAAGGGTTACTGCCCCGGTGACTTCCGAGTAAGTGGTATTCGGCGGCCCGCCGAATAGCGCGGCTACGCTGGTTGCCAACCCGTCGCCTAACAGCGTGCGATGCAGGCCAGGCTTTTCCAGGTAGTTCTTGCGGGTCACCGAGCCAATCGCCACCATATCGCCAATGTGTTCTACCGCCGGGGCAATCGCGACCGGAATCATAAATAGAATGGCCGCCCAATGAAAACTCGGAGCAGTGAAACTTGGTATTGATAGCCACGCCGCCTCACGCACCGGCGTAAAGTCGACGACACCCATCACCAGCGCCAAACAATAGCCGGTGACAATGCCACCCATGATCGGCACCAAACGAAGCAGCCCGCGACCAAATACCGCCAGCACCAGCGTCACCAGCAAACTAGTCATCGAGAGGAAAATCGCCGCGCCATAGCCGATGTTGTCGCTGGTTTCACCGGTTGCCATGCTAACCGCCACCGGCGCCAGCGCCAGGCCAATCACCATAATCACCGGCCCCACTACTACAGCGGGCAGTAAGCGGTGCAGCCAGGCAGTACCTTTTAAACGCACCGCCTGGGAGATCGCCACATAGACTAGCCCCGCCGCCATTAATCCGCCCATGGTCGCCGACACGCCGAAGCTCGCCACAGAGCCTTGAATGGGGGCAATAAAAGCAAACGATGAGGCCAAAAACACCGGCACGCTCTGCTTGGTCACCCCATGAAATACCAAGGTTCCGACACCAGCCGTAAACAGCGCAACGCTTGGGTCGAGTCCTGTCAAAAGCGGCACTAACACCAAGGCGCCAAACGCCACAAACAGCATTTGCGCGCCGGTTAAGATGATTTTCGGCCACGACTCAGCCTGACTGGCAGCTTCACGCATAAGTGTATTCCTAGTGATTATTCAATAGCAGGTGTGCAAAAAAATGCCCCTGACGCTAGGCGTAAGGGGCAATGTCAGTAAGGATGCTTAGCGCGTTCCGAAAATCTTATCGCCAGCGTCACCCAATCCGGGGACGATATAGCCATTTTCGTCGAGGTGGTCATCGATTGAAGCAGTGTAAATTTCGATATCCGGGTAAGCGTCCTGCACCCGTTTGATGCCTTCAGGGGCGGCGACTAACACGATCACCTTCATGCTTTCACAGCCGCGTTCACGCAGCATGTCCAGCGTTGCCACCATCGAGCCACCCGTCGCCAACATGGGGTCAATCACGATCGCCATGCGCTCTTCGATATCGTTGGCAAACTTGGCAAAGTAAGGCACCGGCTGCAGCGTCTCTTCATCGCGATAAAGACCGACAACGCTTACCCGGGCACTGGGGATCAGATCCGTTACACCTTCCAGCATGCCGAGCCCAGCACGTAGAATCGGTACGACGGTGACTTTTTTACCTTTTAATCGGCGCGTTGCAATTGGCTCGCCGTTCCATCCCTGGATTTCATGATCCTCCAGCTCAAGACCTTTGGTTGCTTCATAGGTCAACAGCTTGGCGACTTCACCTGCCAGTTCACGAAAGCTCTTTGTGCTCAGGTCAACTTCGCGCATCAGACCCAGCTTATGTTGTACAAGCGGATGGTTAATGGCGTAAACACTCATGGGACTTCCTCACTGCAGGGGATTCAGAATGGCAACCAAGGTTGCATCAGCTAGGCACAAAATTGCGCGTATTCTACCCGCAACCACTTACAAGGTTAAGGGGTTTCCGGCAATTGCCATTCGATAGGTGCTCGCCCTTGCGCTTGCAGAAATTGATTGGCTTGGGAAAAGTGCCGGGTACCAAAAAAGCCCCGGTGTGCGGAGAGCGGTGAAGGATGCGGAGCTTCAAGTATTAAGTGGCGCCCCTGGTCGATTAACGCTTTCTTCTGGCGCGCATGACTTCCCCATAACAGAAACACACACGGCGGCGCATGCTGGCTGACGGTTTCAATCGCGCGATCGGTGAACGGCTCCCACCCTTTACCGCGATGCGACGCCGCATTGCCCTGCTCCACGGTCAGCGAGGTGTTTAACAACAACACGCCCTGCTTGGCCCATGCTTCCAGATGGCCGTGGCGCACAGGGGTAAAACCAACATCGGTGGCCAACTCTTTGTAGATATTGACCAGCGACGGCGGCACGGGGACACCGGGCTGCACGGAAAAGCATAAACCGTGAGCCTGATTGGGCCCGTGATAGGGATCCTGGCCTAAAATAACCACCTTCACTTCATTCAACGGGGTCAGTTCAAAGGCACGAAACCACTGCGTTGAGTGGGGATATATGATCTTCTTCGCGGCCTTTTGCTGCGCCAAAAAATCTTTTAGCGCCAGCATATAGCCAGCCTGGAACTCATTACCCAGCCACTGATTCCAATCGTCGGGAAGTGGATTGGCCATCATTACCTCTTCATTTGATCGACAAGCGGCTCAACGTACGCAACGCCCATATCCCAGGGGAATTGAATCCAGCACTGCTGAGCCACTTCGGTCAGGTATTGATCCACCAAAGGACGTCCATCCGGCTTGGCGTAGATAGTCACAAAGTGAGCTTTAGGCAGCATTTTACGTACTGCCCGCGCCGTTTTACCGGTATCCACCAAGTCATCGACCAGCAACCAACCTTCGCCGTCATGATCGACGCCTTTCATGATATCCAGGCCGCCTTGATCCATATGGTCATAGCTCTTAATACACACGGTATCGATCAACCGAATATTAAGCTCGCGAGCAATCAGTGCAGCGGGAATTAAACCGCCGCGGGTAATCGCTACGATGCCTTTAAAATCACGCTCGATCATCTGATGACACAGGGTGCGCACATCCCGGTGCAACTGATCCCAGGAGACAGTGAAATGTTGGTGATAGCGATCGCTGCTCATGGGGAATTACTCGTCTTCGGTGAAAGAACAAACGGCGAATACGCTGTAACCGGCATCGCGAATTTTCTGTGAACCGCCAAGCTCAGGTAGATCGATAATGGTGGCCGTCTCGACCACCTGACCACCGCTGCGCTGAATCAGGTTGGCCGCTGCCAGCATGGTGCCACCGGTAGCGATCAAGTCATCCATCAGCAGGATACGGTCATCTTTCTGGAACGCATCGGAGTGCAGCTCCACTTCAGAATGACCGTACTCCAGCGTGTAGGTCTCGCTAATCGTCTTGAAGGGTAGCTTGCCCTTTTTGCGCACCGGGACAAAGCTGCAGCCCAACTCATAGGCGAGCGGCGCACCAATAATAAAACCACGCGCATCGATAGCCGCGATGGCATCCAGGTTCATCTCCTGATAGCGGTGAACGAAGCTATCGATCAGCTTGCGAAAGGCCGCACTGTTCTGCAGCAAGGGGGTAATATCGCGAAAATTCACGCCCTGTTCAGGCCAATCGGGAACCGTGCGAATAACCGACTTAATGTAGTCGCCGTAGATGCTCATCGCGTCTCTCATTGAGTAATAAAAAGGGTAATGATTAATCAAACCAAGAAAAGGTATCTAGCCGCAAACAGCAGTGACAAGATAATCACTGCCGGATTCAGGTCGCTGAAACGGCCTGACAGCGCCTTGATCGCCACATAGCTAATAAAGCCTAGCGCGATTCCTTCGGCAATCGAGAACGTCAGCGGCATCGCCAGAGCAGCAATCAGCACCGGCGCAGCATCGGTGGGGTCTTCCCAATTCGCGTGGGCCAGGCTACCCGCCATCAGTACAGCCACATACAGCAGCGCACCTGCGGTAGCGTAAGCCGGAATCGAACCCGCCAGCGGTGCAAAGAACAGGCTGACCAGGAACAACACACCCACCACTACCGCCGTTAAGCCAGTACGGCCACCCGACGCGATACCCGCGGTTGATTCAATATAGCTGGTCGTTGTGGAAGTACCCAATGCGGCACCCGCCATTGACGCAGTACTGTCAGCCATCATGGCGCGACCAATACGCGGTAGCTTGCCATCTTTGTCTAGCAGCTTGCCACGATGGGCAACCCCCACCAGCGTGCCTGAAGTATCAAATAGATCAACAAACAGAAAGGCAAAGATCACGCTAAGCATCGCCACATCCAGCGCGCCCATTAAATCCATCGCCATAAAGGTCGGCGCAATGGAGGGCGGCATCGACATCAGGCCACCGTACTCGTTATGGCCAAGCACCATCGCGATCACGGTAATGCCTAAAATACCGATCATCACTGCACCAGTCACTCGCAGGTAAGAGAGCGCGGTAATAACAAAGAACCCCAACAGCGCATAAATAGCTGGCGGCTGAGAAAGGTCACCCAGCGTCACGTAAGTAGCCGGGTTGGCAACCACAATGCCGGCGTTTTTCAACGCGATCATTGCCAGGAACAAGCCGATACCGGCGGCGATCCCCAACCGTAACGTCATTGGAATGGCGTTAATGATCCACTCGCGAATTTTAAAAATACTTAACAAGAAAAAGGTTAAACCGGAGAAGAAGACCGCCCCCAATGCGGCTTCCCAGGTATAGCCCATACCCAGCACAACGCCGTAGGTGAAAAAGGCGTTTAGCCCCATGCCTGGCGCCTGGGCAATCGGATAATTGGCCCAAAGTCCCATAACGAAACAGCCAATCGCTGCCGCTAGGCAAGTCGCCACGAACACCGCGCCGTAGTCCATCCCCGCTTCGGAAAGGATGCTCGGGTTAACAAAGATGATATAGGCCATCGTCAGGAAAGTGGTGATCCCGGCGATAACTTCTGTCTTCACGTTGGTTTTTTGCTCGGAGAGCTTGAAATAGTTATCCAGAAGTTTCATGAAGTTTGTTGTCCTTAGCGCTAACGCTGCATGATATGTATGCGTTCGGGTGCTGAGAAAAGCCGCACATACTACCGAAACGCTCGCCCTGATGCGAGCGCCTCAGTATGGCGACCAATAATGACGGGGGCAGCCCCGCCAGTGAATACCAAGCAATCTTCAGGCCACAACCTAACCGATCGGTCAATCAGAAGCCAATAAAGCTAATTAACGTTACTCCGCCCCGTTTTGCATAGTCCGGTCTTGATTAGTCCCGTTTTGCTTAGTCCCGTTTTGCTTAGCAAGCACGCGCTCAACGGTTTCAACGATCACCTGAGTTTGTGGATCAATTTCGATGTTGACCTGATCCCCAGGTGCTCGCTCCTGAAGCGTGGTGCGCGACAGCGTTTCAGGGATTAGATTGACGCTAAACTCCACAGCTCCGCTCTCAGCGTAGCGCACATCACCAATGGTCAAGCTGATACCGTCTACCCCGACATAGCCCTTTTCAAACACGAATCGGCCCAGCCTTTCCGGCAGTGAGAACCACAGCCGACGGTTGTTAGGCGCCTCTTCGATAGCCACCACTTCTGCCATGGAAATGATGTGCCCCGACATCGAGTGTCCACCAATCTCATCACCAAAGCGCGCCGCGCGCTCTATATTGACGCATTGCCCAGGGGTAATTGCACCAAGATTAGTCAACCGCAGCGTTTCACGCATTAGATCAAAACTAACGCTATCACCCTCTATCGCCGTTACCGTTAAGCAAACCCCGTTATGTGCCACCGATGCACCAATCTCAAGCCCTTTGCGCATAGAAGATGACAGCTCCACCACATGAACACGGAACTCTTCTAGCTCGCGCACTGCCACTACTTTAGCCACACCCTGCACAATGCCGGTAAACATAGCGCCTTGCTCCTTGAACTCGTAAAAATAATGGATGTAATCCGCCAGCTTACTACTGGTGCCTCATCTTTGTGCAGTCACCCCGCTTCTAATTGACATGCACACCACCTATCTTTAGACTTTTGGCGCAAATGTAACGACGCCGATTTGTACCCATCTTGCGGGCGTCCACCAGGCCAGAAGCCTAGTGAAGTGCAGCTAAAAGGGTGTGTCCAGCATTAATGGCCACCCACAAGGGTGGCTTTTTTTATTCCCACCCTACGCCTGCTCCTACTCTCCCGCACTTCGTCTTCGGCCTACCAGTAAGGCAGACGCTATGATTGAACTTAGCAACGTCAGTAAAACATATGGTAGCGGCACAAGCGCCGTCCATGCGCTTAAAGCAGCCAACCTCACTGTGCCTAAAGGCACCATTCACGGCGTCATCGGCCTTTCTGGCGCAGGTAAGTCCACGCTGATTCGCTGCGTGAATTTGCTAGAACGCCCGACAAGCGGCAGCGTCACAGTCGATGGCCAAGAAATGACCCGCTTGAGCAACGCGGCCTTAAACCGGGCGCGCCATCGTATTGGCATGATTTTTCAACACTTCAATTTGCTGACCACACGCACGGTGTTCGATAACGTTGCCCTACCCCTTGAGCTAATGGGGCAAAAACGCCACACCGTTCGCGACCGCGTTATTCCGCTACTCGACATGGTCGGCCTGACGGATAAAGCCAATCAGTACCCTGCCCAGCTTTCCGGCGGCCAAAAGCAGCGGGTTGCGATCGCCCGGGCGCTAGCCAGCAAACCGCAGGTACTGCTCTGTGATGAGGCAACCTCTGCATTAGACCCACAAACCACCAGCTCCATACTAGAACTGCTGCGCGATATTAATCACCAACTGGGCATTACCATCCTGCTGATCACCCATGAAATGGAAGTGGTCAAATCCATTTGCCACCGGGTGAGCCTGATTTCGGACGGTGAATTGGTGGAGGACTCAGAAGTCGGCGACTTCTTTACCGCCCCGCGTACCCAGCTTGGTCGGGAGTTTCTTAACGACTTCCTACAACTAACACCACCCAAAGAGCTGATCGAAAGGCTGCTTGATGCGCCCGGCGAACATACCCACCCAGTGGTACGCCTAACCTTCTCGGGCGACGCGGTCTCGACCCCGTTGATTTCCCGACTTGCCCGGGAGTGCGGCGTCGATGTCAGCATTCTGCAAGCAAAAGTAGAGTCCATTCAGGAGCGCACCCTGGGCCTGATGATTGCGGAGCTGCTGGGCTCGCCGACGCAAACTCAGCAAGCCATGCACTATCTCGAATCTCACCAATTACAAGTGGAGGTACTCGGCCATGTCCAGCGCAATGATTGATTTAATTTTACAGGCCACGCTGGATACCCTTTATATGGTGGCCGTTTCAGGGCTGATTTCTACCCTCGTTGGCCTGCCACTTGGGGTAATGCTTTACGTTACGCGTCCCCGGCAAATATTGGCGAAGCCGGTTCTTAATCAGGTGCTGAGCATTATTACCAACGTTGGCCGCTCCATCCCGTTTATTATTTTGATGGTGGCGATTATTCCCTTTACCCGCATGCTGGTGGGCACCTCGATTGGTATTAATGCCGCGTCGGTACCGCTGACGATTGCCGCTATTCCGTTTGTCGCTCGGTTGGTAGAGGCGGCGCTTAATGAAATCTCACCGGGATTAATCGAAGCCGCCCAAGCCATGGGCGCCACGCCCTGGCAAATTATTCGCAAAGTGCTGATCCCAGAGGCTCGTGGCGGGATCATGACAGGCTTAACCATTACCGTAGTGACGCTGGTCAGCTACTCTGCCATGGCAGGCGCAGTGGGCGGCGGCGGTCTCGGCGACTTGGGCATTCGCTATGGTTACAACCGCTTCAACCCTACCATTATGCTGATTACGGTGGTGATCTTGGTCATCATGGTGCAGGGCTTTCAGAGCCTGGGCGACTACTTGGTACGCAAAAGTGACCGCAAGTGACATTGCGTTCATCAATCATCCCTTATAACAAAAATGCATTAGACAGCAGTTTTTTATTGCCGCATCATTGCATCATTAAGCACAACGCCACTGGAGAGTTCTTATGCAAAAACTAATTATTGGTAGCCTTACCGCCCTGGCGCTTGCGGTTAACGTCGCCAATGCTGAAACGCGCAGCATTAAAATGGGCACCGTTGCGGGCCCTGAAACCGAAGTGATGGAAGTGGCAGCGCGCATTGCCAAAGAAGAGTACGACCTTGATGTGGAAATCATCGAGTTTACCGACTATGTCACTCCGAATGCCGCCCTGGCCGACGGCAGCTTAGATGCCAATGCCTATCAGCACGAGCCCTACTTACAGTCGATGGTCGATGACCGTGGCTATGACCTGGCCATCGCTGGCTATACGTTCGTTTACCCGATTGGCGCTTACTCAGAAAAATACGACAGCATTGATGACCTGCCTGACGGCGCACAAATCGCGCTGCCCAACGACCCTTCCAACGAAGGTCGCGCGCTGATTTTGATGCACAACGAAGGCCTGATCACCCTTAACGACCCAGAATTCCTTGAATCCACGCCTATCGATATCGCGGAAAACCCCCGCGACTTCCGTTTCCGCGAAATTGAAGCCGCCCAACTACCCCGCGTGCTGCCTGATGTGGACATGGCGTTCATCAACAACACCTTCGCACAGCCGGCCGGCTTAAGCCTGGATGACGCTTTGATCAAAGAGGGCCCCGAATCCCCTTACGTCAACCTAATCGCAGTACGCGGCGGCGACGAAGAGCGTGAAGAGATTCGCCAGCTGGTCGACGCCTATCAGCGTGATGAAGTGATCGAGAAAGCCGAAGAACTGTTCAAAGGCGCAGCCGTTCCTGGCTGGATCGAGTAACACCAGAACTCGCCATCAATAGATAACAACAGGCCGGCACGCATAGGCAATCCCCTATGCAAAAGTGTCGGCCTGTTGCGTTAGTAGCCAAGGAAGCCAAATGCAAAACAGTATTGACTACCCCTTCCTCAATCGCCAGCTCGAAGCGCTGCTCGATACACGCGACTGGCTCACCAACAGCGCGCAAACCTGCGCCTTTATTCAGCAACAGCTTAGCGACCTTAACTGGGTAGGCTTTTATCTTCAGCGCCAGCCTGATGTTTTAGGCCTAGGCCCATTTCAGGGGCAGCCCGCCTGCCATCCGATACCCTATAGCAAAGGCGTTTGCGGGGCGGCCGCTCGTCAACAAACCACCCAGCGAGTGGACGACGTGCATGCGGTCGCCGACCATATTGCCTGCGACGCCAACTCTCGCTCTGAGCTAGTGGTTCCCATCGTGGTGGATGGCCGCCTGTGGGGCGTACTCGACCTGGATAGCCCGCTGCATGCCCGCTTCAGCCAACAAGACCAAGCAGGCCTTGAAGCACTGGTAGCAACGTTTATGCGTCAAACTGATCTGCCCAATCTGATTGAGCCCGCCACATAACGCCCACGCAAAAACGCCCCAAGCAGCAAATGCCTGGGGCGTTTTTGATAAAAGCTGGTAGGACCAGGCGGATTTGAACCGCCGACCTCCACGATGTCAACGTGGCGCTCTAACCAACTGAGCTATGGTCCTGAAAAGAGGTGTTGGCGCTAGATTGGTAGAACCAGGCGGATTTGAACCGCCGACCTCCACGATGTCAACGTGGCGCTCTAACCAACTGAGCTATGGTTCTATTAGGCTATCGATTAGATTATCTGTTTAAACTATCTAGAGTGCGCTATTTTGACACCGCACGCCTTGCAACGGATGCACATTTTACGCTTTCATCGCTGAATTGCAAGCTCTTTTCGTTTGCGCACACCCTTCTCCCAAGCATTAACCCCATTACGAATAGATGTTCAATTCGACACCTGCAACCTTCTAGCGCTAGGCTTAGCGCTTCAATATACAGAGTGTTATCGATAGGGAGATAAACCATGCTGGGGATTTTGCTAGGAAGCATAGCGATCGCGCTGTTATTGGCGACGTTGATCGCACGCATACATTTACACTGGTGGTGGATTCGCAGTTTTGAATTTCCACGCCTGCAGATCGCGTTTCTAGCCTTAATCACCTGGATATTAACCGTTACCCTGGTTGAAACGGGCCCATGGCTATGGGTGGCCCTACTCGCCTCGGGCATCACTTTACTGGTGCAAGTTTACTATATCCTGCCATGGACGCCGCTGTGGCCTGTGCAGGTTAAAACGGCAGAGAGTGACGATGCCGATAAAAAGATCACGCTGCTAATCGCCAATGTGCTGACCCCTAATCGCCAGGCCCAAGCGCTGATCGATATGATCAAACAGCATCAGCCAGACATTGTATTAACACTGGAGTCCGACCAGTGGTGGCAGGATCAGTTGGATCCGGCACTCGCTGAGCAGTGGCCGCACAGTGTTAAAATTCCGCTCGACAATCTCTACGGCATGCACCTTTACTCGCATCTGGAGCTCACCGACACCTCCGTTGAGTGGCTGATTCAAGACGACATTCCGTCCATTCATACCCGAGTAACGCTAGCCAACGGCGAGAGTATTCGCTTCTACGCGCTGCATCCCCGGCCACCGGCGCCCAGCGAGAGTGAAAAATCCCTGTGGCGGGATGCTGAGCTGCTGCTGGTGGGTAAAAAGATTCATGAGGATCCGCGTGCAACGCTGGTTGCTGGGGATCTGAACGATGTGGCGTGGTCGCGTACTACACGGCTTTTTTGCCGTGTTGGCGGCATGCTAGACCCACGCCGGGGACGCGGGTTGTTCAGCACCTTTCATGCTAAACACCCCGCGTTGCGCTGGCCGCTCGATCATATCTTTGTCACCGAGCACTTTACCTTGGTCGGCATGCAGCGGCTTCACTACTTCGGTTCCGACCACTTCCCGATACTGGCCACCTTTTGCTATCGACCCTCGCGCCAAGACGAGCATGAAACGCCTGAAGCCGATGCCGAGGAGCGCAGCGAAGCCAGCGAAACGATACAGGAAGGTAAAACCGAACAGCAGGAAACCTGAGCGCTGGCGAGCTTACTTCAGCTAACCTGATTCGTGTTACTCGGGGATGCCTCCCTGAGTTAACGCGGCCGGATCCAGCAGTCGCTCTAGCGTCTCTCGGTCAAGGTCAGTCTTCTCCTCTGCCACATCAATAATTGGCCGCCCCGCCTGGTAAGCCTCTTTGGCAATCGCCGCGGCGGCGTTATAGCCAATGGCGCCATTTAACGCCGTCACCAAGATGGGATTCCTTGCCAGCGGGCCTTTTAAGTTATCTTCACGAACCTTAAAGGTGGCAATCGCACGGTCAGCCAGCAGCCGTGCGGTATTACTCATCAAGCTAATTGAGGTAAGCAAATTGGAAGCCACCAGCGGCAGCATTACGTTTAACTGAAAATTGCCACTCTGGCCTGCGACGGTAATCGCGGCATCCAGGCCTATGACTTGTGCGGCGGCCTGAGCGGCCGACTCGGGAATAACCGGGTTAACTTTCCCTGGCATAATCGAACTACCGGGCTGTAGCGCCTCGAGCTCAATTTCCCCTAGCCCAGCCAGCGGCCCTGAATTCATCCAGCGCAAATCGTTAGCAATTTTCATAATGACGCAGGCCAAGCCTTTTAACTGCCCGGAAAGCTCTACCGCTGCATCCTGTGACGAGAGGCTGGCAAAGAAGCTGTCGTTAGGGGTGAACATCAATCCCGTCTGTTCGCTCAGCTCTTGCGCGATCTGCTCAGCAAAACCGATAGGAGCGTTGATCCCGGTACCTACGGCGGTGCCGCCCTGGGCTAACCGACACAGCCTTTTCATGGCGCTATCAAAGCGCTCAATGGCCTGGCTTAATTGGCTTGACCAGGCGCCCAGCTCTTGATCCATACGTAGTGGCATGGCATCCATGAGGTGAGTGCGGCCGGTTTTAACCACGTGGCTCAGCTCACTGGCGCGCTGGTCGATGGTGTCGCGCAGGTGAACCAGAGCTGGGCGTAGCGATTCGTGCACCGCAATGGCAGCCGACAGATGAATCGCTGTGGGAATCACATCATTGCTGGACTGCCCCATATTGACGTGATCGTTCGGGGTGACCTCGATGCCCTCTCGGCTGGCCAATGTCGCCAACACTTCGTTGACGTTCATATTGGTGGAGGTACCCGAACCGGTTTGAAATACGTCGATGGGGAAATGCTGGTCGTGCTTGCCCGTTAATACTTCGCGCGCGGCTTTTTGAATCGCCTCACCGCGGGCGCTATCAAGCCCCCCTAGCGTTTGATTTGCCCGGGCTGCCGCGAGCTTGATGCGGGCGACGGCGTGAATAAAGGCTGGGGGCATAGGCGAATGAGAGACGGGAAAGTTATTAATTGCCCGCTGGGTCTGAGCGCCATAAAGGGCTTCAGCAGGTACTTCCAGTTCGCCCATGCTATCGCGTTCCATCCGTGTTGCCATTGCTCTTTCTCCCATCAGTGAGATTAGTAGTGCTGTCTATCTGAGCCTAGAACCACTCTTTCGTTCGCTAGCGCAAAGCCACATCGACCACCTTCAAGCTAGCGGGTTAGGCGAGCCGGGTAAACCCGCCTCGCTGCTAGTTGGGTAAATGCTAAAAGCCAAATGTTGCACTGCACAAAAAGAGTTGCTATGCTGCAACGCAAGATAGCTTAAAAAGCTAACCACTCAACAAGCAGCGCCAACCTCTGGATAGCTGCTTTTGGCAAGACCAAACCCTGGAGGGTATGACGATGCGCACATTAAATACTAACGAAATGACTCAGCAGTTTGACAATATGTTTATGGCGCCGGTACGCGCTTATATGGCGCTGAGCATCGATTACAGCGAAAAAATGCTTAACGCTCAAATGGACGCCAGCAAAGCCTATGTCGATACCGGCATTGCGCAAATGCGTCAAATGATGGACGTTAAAGACGCGGAAGGTCTGCGCAGCTACATGGAAGGCCAGCAAAAAGTGGCTAAAGAGCTGGCTGAGCGTGTTAAGGGCGATACCGATAAAGTCGTATCGCTGCAGCAGGACTTTATCCAGAAAAGTCAGAAAATTACCGAAGACAACGTCAAGCAGGCGCAAACCGCCGCTAGCAAGTTAAGCAAAACCGCTTAACCGCTTATCGACTAAGCAAGCTGGTCAGTTAAGACGTATAAAACGCCTCTGTTAGCCCTCGCTGACAGGGGCGTTTTAGTGTCTGGCTTTTAACCAGCGAGCGGCCTCACCATCCGAGGGCAGATTTCACAAACGGAATGGTTAGCTTGCGCTTGGCTGACAGCGATGCTTTATCCAGCGTTTCCACCGCGCGGCACAGCTCACCCAACTCGCGGGGGCCACGATGTAAAATATAGCGCCCAACATCATCAGGTAGCTGCATCCCCCTCACGCTGGCGCGCAGTTTTAAAGCGGCCAAACGCTCATCGTCATCGTCTAAAGGGTGAACGTGGAACGTCACTCCCCAGGTCAACCGCGACGCCAAATCGGGTAACACCACGTTAAGCTGTCGCGGGGAGGCACTGGCGGCAATCACTAATTTTTTGCCCGCATCTCTTAGCCGGTTAAAGGCGTGAAACAGCGCTTCCTCCCAGCGCTTGCGACCCATCACGCACTCCAGGTCATCAATGGCGACAATATCCAGGCGTTCTATATCTTCCAGCATTAAGGGCGGGAAGTGGCCCAAGTCATCCAGCGGTAAGTAAAGCGCGCGTTTATCGGCATCTGATGCCGCATGGCACGCCGCCTGGAGCAGATGGCTACGCCCCACCCCTGGCGCCCCCCATAAGTAAAGAAACTGCTCCCCCTCAGGGGTGAGCTGCTGGGTAAGGTGTTCCACCAGCGGGGTATTCGAACGCGCTACATAGTAGTTATCAAAGGTCGCGTCATCGCGCAGGCCAATTCCCAGAGGAAGCTGTGCCGGTACTCGGCTCATGGTGACTCCCGTCCATCATGATGTCCCAGCTCATCATGGTGCGAAGAACTGACCTCAATGATTGAGCTATGTTTGTCGGTATTATTTTCGTCGTATAGCTCGCTATCCTGATAGCGAACCTTCACCTCTTTTAGCAGCACTAGGATCACCGCGGCCACCGGCAGCGCCAACAACACCCCTGTTAAGCCGAACAGATTGCCCCCCGCCAATACGGCAAATATAACCGCGACCGGGTGCAGGCCAATTTTATCACCCAATAATTTAGGCTGTAGAATCACGCTCTCGGCCATTTGACCAATACTAAACACCAGGATAACCCCTAGCACCGCCCACCAGGTGGCGTATTGAAACAGCGCGACAACAAGCGCAATCACCAAGCCAACAATAAAGCCCAAGAACGGCACAATGCTAACCAGCCCGGACACAAAGCCGATCAACAGACCAAAATTCAGCCCCATCAGTGTTAAGCCCACTGCATAAATAATCCCTAAACAGAGCATCACCAGCAGTTGCCCACGTAAAAACGACGACAGCACCTCATCGCAGCGACGCGCCAGCCGGAAGGTGTCGTCCGCCCACTGGCGGGGTATGAGGTTAGCGATATTGGTCAGCAGCCGGTTCCAGTCCAACAGCAAATAGAAGGTAACCACCGGGATCAGTGCCACATAGGTGATCCAAGACGCAAAGGCCATACCGGAACGGCCTATGTGACCAAGCGCCTGGGCTAAGTAGCCGCCAGCATCACGCCAGTTTTCGACCAGCGTCTCACGCACATTAGTTAACTCCGCGCTTAAGTCATAGCCTGTCCACTCTTGTACCTGAGGAGCGAGCGTATTTTCTACCCAATTAAAGATACCAGGGATAGCCTCGCCCAGCTGTTTAAGCTGCTGAACAAGCAGCGGTATTAATATCAACAGGCTCGCCACAAGCACGATCAAAAGTACTAAAAACACGCTACTCACCGCGACGGGCCGATTCATGCCCCAGCGTTGGAAACGATTAGCCAGCGGATCAGCTAAGTAAGCGAGAATCATCCCAGCAATAAAAGGCATCAGAACCGCATCTAACAAATAGATTAAACCGCCTATCACCACCAAAAATAGGACACCCCACCAAGAATTCCGCATAGTTCCCTCTCTAACGTGAATTTAAACTGCTGTTTTGCGCTTATCATGACTAGGTGCGCTTATCGCTACTGTTGTTACTCATCTACTCTGGCGCATCTACGCTTACTTACTTACCTACTCTCGCTTACTTACTCTCACTTGCCTACTCTCGCTTGCCTACTATGCCGGATATTAAGGAAAGTCGCTCGTACGCTTTTCATCCTATGCAACAGCGGTGCGACACGGACCTCTGAGTGTTACAATCCGCTCCAGTTACTTCCAGCACTGGCTCTTCGCCAGCACTACTAGCACCGCTATTTGCTTCACAGGATCTGTCATGACCGAGACCTCTTCTTCTTCGTCTACTCCTTCCCTCAGCTATAAGGACGCAGGCGTCGATATTGATGCCGGTAACGCCCTGGTTGACCGCATTAAACACGTTGCCAAACGCACGACTCGCCCAGAAGTCATGGGTGGCCTTGGCGGTTTTGGCGCGCTATGCGAAATACCGGCGGGCTACCGGCAGCCCGTACTTGTCTCAGGTACCGATGGCGTCGGCACCAAGCTGCGCCTGGCGATGGACCTTGGCAAACACGACACCATCGGTATTGACTTGGTCGCTATGTGTGTCAACGATCTCATCGTAGCGGGCGCCGAACCGCTACTATTTCTCGACTACTATGCCACGGGTAAGCTTGATGTGGATATTGCTGCTGACGTTGTCACCGGCATTGGCGCTGGTTGCGAACTGGCAGGCTGCGCCCTGGTAGGCGGCGAAACCGCCGAAATGCCGGGCATGTACGCAGGTAGTGACTACGATTTAGCGGGTTTTTGCGTGGGCGTCGTTGAAAAAGCCGACATCTTAGATGGCAGTAAAGTGGCCGAAGGCGATGTCATTTTGGGGCTTGCGTCATCCGGGCCACACTCCAACGGCTACTCGCTGATTCGTAAAATTCTCGAGGTCAGCGACGCTTCGCTAGCAACCGACATCGAGGGCAAAACCCTCGGCGATGCGCTGATGGCTCCTACCCGCATCTATGTTAAATCACTGCTCTCCTTAATGCGCGGCAGCGATATTGCCGTACACGCGCTCTCGCACATCACCGGTGGCGGGCTGCTTGAAAACATTCCCCGCGTACTGCCCGACAACCTCGCGGCGCACATTGATATTGCCAGCTGGCAGCGCCCAGCCGTATTTGATTGGCTGCAGGCAAACGGCAACGTGAGTGAAACCGAAATGCACCGCGTGCTTAACTGCGGTATTGGCATGGTGGTTGTGGTACCGCAACAGCAAGCAGAGCAGGCGGTGGCGCATCTGGAAGCCGAAGGCGAATCCGTTTATCGCCTAGGCCAGATCGTTGAGCGCCAAGGGGACGCCGTTATTCTGGAGAACCTCTCGGCATGACCAATACGGACTACCAGAGCGATACCATTAAAGACGTAACGCCAGAGCCCCTCGGCGCACGCCGTATCGTGGTGCTTATCTCAGGCAGTGGCAGCAATCTGCAGGCGCTGATTGATGCTCAGTCTCACGACCGCTTAGGCGGCGGTGAGATTGTCGCGGTGATTTCCAATATCGCTGACGCCTATGGCCTGAAGCGCGCCCATGAAGCGGGCATTGAAGCGGTCGCGCTTCCTCATCGGGAGTACGATAGCCGCGAAGCTTACGACGGCGCTTTAATCAAAGTCATCGAGCGCCACGAGCCGGACCTGATCATCCTGGCGGGCTTTATGCGCATTTTGACGCCTCGCTTTGTGCAGCGCTTCCTGGGTCGAATGCTGAACATCCACCCTTCGCTGCTGCCAGCTTACCAAGGGCTCAACACCCACGCCCGCGCCCTGGCAGACGGTATTGCCAGCCACGGCTGTAGCGTTCACTTCGTTACCGAAGAGCTAGACGGTGGCCCGGTAGTACTGCAGGCGGAGCTGCTGGTCAGCGATGACGACAGCGCGGAAACACTGCAAGAGAAGGTTCGCGCCCGCGAGCATCTGATCTATCCCATTGCAGTGCAGTGGTTTTTGGAAGGTCGGCTGCAGTTCAGCGCCGAAGGCGCCAAGATGGATGGCCATCTGCTGCCGGAACACGGTATGCGGCTCTCCCACGCCGACGCAGCGGAAGAGCTTGATGAAGAAGTCGACGAAGAGTCCTAGGGCTAGACTGGTATCATCGCTATAAGCATTAAAAAGCGCCTTACGGTTTTGCCGTAAGGCGCTTTTTTTAACAATACACTTCGGAGGGCTAGGTACGCGGCAAAGTAACGCCACGCTGACCCATATACTTCCCGCCGCGGTCTTTATACGACGTTTCGCACACCTCATCAGACTCTAGGAACAGCATCTGCGCGACGCCCTCATGGGCATAGATTTTTGCCGGCAGATTGGTGGTGTTAGAGAATTCCAGTGTAACGTGGCCTTCCCACTCGGGCTCCAGCGGCGTCACGTTAACAATAATGCCACAGCGCGCGTAGGTGGATTTACCCAGACAAATCGTCAGCACGTTACGGGGAATGCGAAAGTACTCCACCGTGCGCGCCAGCGCGAAAGAGTTGGGCGGAATAATGCATACGTCGCCTTGAATATCGACGAAGCTTTTCGCATCGAACGCTTTGGGGTCGACAATCGCTGAGTGAATATTAGTGAAGACTTTAAATTCATCTGAGCAGCGCACGTCGTAGCCATAGCTAGACGTGCCGTAGGAGATAACCCGCTGGTCATTCACATAGCGTACTTGCTCGGCTTCAAACGGCTCGATCATCGCGTCGCTTTTGGCCATGCGACGAATCCAATTATCAGATTTGATACTCATTTATTTCGTTATCACTCACTAAAAGAAATAGTTGGGCCGTCGCCTTGGTTCGCACTCACCGCCTCAGCGACTTTTTGGGCAATTGCCGCGAAGGTTTGGCTCACCGAGCCTTCAGGTTCAGACACGACGCTTGGGCGCCCCGAATCCGTTAGTTCACGGATGGAGAGCGTCAGCGGCAATCGTCCAAGCACTTGGGTATCGTATTCCTGGGCGATACTGTCGCCACCGCCAGTGCCGAAAATAGCCGCTTCGTGGCCGCAATTTTCACAGTGGTAGAGACTCATATTCTCTACCACGCCAAGCACCGGCACATTAACCTTGCGGAACATTTCGATACCTTTACGGGCATCTAACAACGCGATGTCCTGGGGGGTGGTCACAATTACCGCGCCCGCGACCGGCACTTTCTGTGCCAGGGTCAGTTGGATATCACCGGTGCCTGGGGGCATATCGATCAACAGAAAATCGAGATTATCCCATTGGGTCTGGGTCAACATCTGCTGGAATGCGCCCACTACCATCGGCCCACGCCACACCATTGGCTCGCGAGTATTGACCATAAACGCCATCGACATAGCCTGAATACCATGGGCCTGGAGCGGTAGAAATTTGTCATTACTGGCTGCCTGTGGGCGCGTGCCCTCTTTAACACCGAGCATTTGCGCCTGACTGGGCCCGTAGATATCCGCATCCAGGACACCCACGCGGTAGCCTTGTGCTGCCAAGGCTAATGCCAAATTAACGGTGACGGTGGATTTTCCCACACCGCCCTTGCCCGATGCCACTGCAATAATATGCTTAACCCCATCCATTCAATGGCACTCCTCGTTTGATGCTGTTAACAACTGCATTTGGATTTGTGTGAATGATACGCCTCGTAGCCCCAATCATAAACCAACACAAGAGGGCGGATGCCGGTTCCCCGACATCCGCCCTCACTTTGCTAACGTGAAAGATGCGTTAGCGTATTACGCTTTAGCCAACAATTAGCCAGCGTTTTGCTGCGACTCTTCACTACCACCATCGCTGTCGTTGGCGCTTTCACTTGAAGAGCCCGAAGATCCTTCATCTGAAGAACTTTCTGCTGATGAACCCTCCGCTGATGAACCCTCTTCAGAGCCGCCGTTCTGTGAAGAGCTGTTCTGTGAAGAGCTGTTCTGTGAAGAGCTGCCCTGTGAAGATGAGGTAGCCTCACCCGCTGACTGCTCCGCATCGGCCAAGCGACTGTCGAGCGTCGACAACTCATCGCGCCATTCACTTAACTGGCTCTCTAAACGCGCGAGCTGGCTTTCCCGCTCTTCGATATCGCTCTCAACGCTTGCCACCTCTTCACGCCCCATGTCCAGAGCGACCATGACGTCATCCAACTCACTACGCACCTGATTCAAGCTCTGCTCTTCCTCTTCACGTAGCGCCGTTAGCGAATCAACATCATTTTGCAGTTCATCGCGCTCACTGGTGAGTGAGTCGCGCTCATTTTGCAACTCATCGAGCTCGCTTTGGGTAGTTGAAATTTCCTCTTTCAAGCCGCTCAACTCGTCGTTGGCTTGACTGATCTGCTCTTCAAGGGCGGACAGCTCCTCTTGAGTATTACCCAGCTCTTCCACTGCCTGCTGACGCTGTTGCTCGGCTTCCTGGCGAGCGGCCTCAGCTTCCTGACGGGCTTCTTCAGCGCTATCACGCGCTTCTTCCACTTGCTGAAGGGCGCTCTCCGCCTCATCCCGCGTGCTGGTGATCTCATCACGCTCTTCACGCAGCGCGGTCATCTCGCTCTCGGCGCTCTCTACTTGGTCATTAAGCGAGGCAACTTCTTCTTCCAGCGCAGCTCGCTCAGACTCAAGCTCCTCTAAACGCGACTGCACATCACTGACGTTGCCTTGGGCACTTTCAAGCGACGAGCTGGCTTCTTGCTGCTGCGTCTCCAGGGAGGCCATCTCCTCCTGCAGCGCGGCTAAATTGCTTTCAGCTTCCTCGATTTCGTTAATGCGCTGGCTCATTTGGCTGTTTTCTTGCTCAGCGCTGGCAAGCTGCTCTTCTAAACTATCGACGCGATCCTGACGGGAGCCTGCGTTTGACTGCGCCATAATCGCCCAGATAACCGCGATGGCGGCGATACCGGCAATCGCTTTTACGCGGTTATCCTGAAAGAGGGTTTTCATGTCCGACTTTTTAGCCGGCTCTGGCTTGTTGGCAGGCGACTGGTGATCCGGTTGGTTTGCTTCCGACATTATGCGTTCCTCTATGGTCTGAGCTAACTTTTGTCAAAGCTAACGTTTGTCAAAGCTAGTGATGATCAACTGCTTGCTAATCAAATCCGTAGATCATGCGCTAACCGTAAACGATCTCCCCCCTTCAGCATACACAGCTCTCTGCATCTAGCCAGTCTGTTTGCAAAATCGTGTACAAATGTTGCAATTACGTTACTGAGACAAACAGGAATAATGATTATTTCAATCGGAAGAGGGATGTTTTCCTTCATGAAAGCCCGAGGCCTCCCCATTCAGCACATCAAACCAATCCAGCGTGGTGTGCAGGGATACCACGCTGCCCACTATCATCAGCGTAGGCGGCTTAATATGACCTGCCAAGAAAGCACCTGGTAGCGCCGATAGCGACCCTACGTGGGTAAGCTGTTGGCGGGTGGTTCCCTGCTCAATGAGCGCCAGCGGTGTTTCGGGCGCTAAGCCGTGCTCAATCAGTGCTTGGCTGATCACCCTAACGCTGCCCAGCCCCATATAAAACACCAAGGTTTGCCCAGGCCGCGCTAGCGCATCCCAGTCAAGCTCACACTCGCCCTGCTGCAAATGCCCGGTGACAAAACGCACCGACTGGGCATGATCGCGATGGGTTAAGGGAATACCTGCATACGCGGCACAGCCTGAGGCTGCGGTCACCCCTGGAATCACTTCCACGCTCACTTGTGCCGCCACCAGTGCTTCAAGCTCTTCTCCGCCGCGGCCAAAAATAAACGGGTCGCCGCCTTTCAAGCGCACGACACGCTTACCCTGCTGGGCCCACTTGACTAGCGCCTGATTAATACCCTCTTGGGGAACGCTGTGCAGCGAGCGTGCCTTACCCACATAAAAGCGCTGCGCCTGTGGCGGTATAAAGGCGACAATTTCATCGCTAACCAAGCGGTCGTAGAGCACCACTTCAGCGGACTGAAGGCGCTTATACGCTTTTAGCGTTAACAATTCCGGATCGCCAGGGCCTGCGCCCACTAAACTAACCAAGCCGTATGGCGGAGACGTTTGCTCTCGTCCTGCTTCCAAGAAACCACCCCAGGAATAAAAAAGGTTTTTGATATGCAAAAAAGTAATTAATTTTACCACTAAATACCAATAACGCCTTGCCTGTTGCTTAGAATACAATCGAATATATATAAAAATAGAACATATATATTCTAAAAAAATATAGATAATAGCCATTTTGTCTGCAATGGCTTACATCCTGATTACGTATTTAAGGCTAATCTTCACGATCGAATTTAAATTGGCATATGTTTGGAGATTCACGCATGCCCGTGAATGATATAGACACACCCCAGCGAGTCTGTGCAGACCACCTCGTTACCCACATACCCGGCGTTATCTTCCAGTTTCACCGCGCTCGCAATGGTCACATGCGGTTCCCCTATTTAGAGGGCGGCGGCGCGGCTCTCAAACATATTGACCGCGATCTGCTCGCAGAAAATGCCAGCCCGCTGGTTGAGCAACTGACCGGCAGCGACCATCCCAAGATAATGTCCGCGATAGAGCGCTCGGCGCGCTGGATGCTGCCTCTCACCACGCGCTTTCGGTTACCGTTTCCAAAAGACAAGCCTCACTGGATCGCGGTTAGTGCAAAACCAAAGCCCGTTGAGGATGGCGTGCAGTGGAACGGCATCATGATGGACATTAGCGATCAGGTAGCGGAAGAGCAGCGACTGCGTAAGCTATGCGATACAGACCCGCTGACTCAATTGCCCAATCGACGCAAACTGATGATGCACTTAACCCATGTTGCATCGGTGAGTACCCGCCACGGCACGCCGCTCTCCATCATGATGATCGACATCGACCATTTTAAACGCCTTAACGACCGCTGGGGCCACCTGCATGGCGATGACGTGCTTAAACAGCTGGCCACCCATGCCCAGTCGCTGCTGCGCTGTGAAGACATGGTGGCTCGGCTGGGAGGCGAAGAGTTTATGGTCGTGCTGCCGCTCACGCCGCTGCAGCAATGCCATACACTCGCCGACCGCTTACGCCAGGCCATTAGTGTACGCGACTTCGGCATGGGATCAGGACAGGTAACGCTGAGCATAGGCGTTGCCGAGTACCGCTGCGGTGAGCCTCTCACCAGTTTGATCGAACGCGCAGACCAAGCGCTGTATAGCGCCAAAGACGTTGGTCGCGACTGCGTTTGCCATCTACGCTAAAAAGGAAATCCCCAAGCGCAGGAGCCAAACGATGACTACGCTAGCCAACGCTATTTGTGAACCGTGTAGCCAAGATGCTCAGCCGCTAAGCAAAGATGAAGCCCAAGAGCGGCTAAAAAGCCTCAGCCAGTGGCAGATTGTCGAACACGATGGCATCATGAAGCTGTCGCGAAGTTTTAAATTCCGTGACTTTGCCAGCGCATTGGCGTTTACCCAAAGCGTTGGCGATATTGCCGAGCAGGCTGGCCATCACCCCGTTATCGTGACTGAGTGGGGCAAAGCCACCGTCACGTGGTGGTCTCACGCTATTAAAGGCCTGCATCTTAATGACTTCATTCTTGCCGCCAGAACCGACGAGGTAGCCGAATAAATGTTTGAGCATATTGAGCGAGTCCCAGGAGACGCCATTCTCGGGCTGATCGAAGCTTTCAAAAAAGATACCAATCCGCAAAAAGTGGATCTAGGTGTTGGTGTTTACCGCGATACCCAAGGCAATACGCCGGTAATGCGCGCCGTTAAGGAAGCAGAAGCTCGCCTGCTCAAGAATGAAACGACGAAAACCTATATTGGTTCTCACGGCGCCCCCAGCTATGGTGAAGTCGTGCTTCCCATGGTGTTTGGCGCTGAGTCACCGGTACTGAAAGCTAACCGTGCCAGCGCTACCCAGTCGCCTGGCGGCACCGGCGCCCTGCGTTTAGCAGCTGACTTCATCTCTTCACAGCTGCCGGGCAAAGGTATCTGGGTAAGCGACCCAACCTGGCCCAACCACCACGGTATTTTTACCGCGGCGGGTATTGAGCTACATAAGTACCCTTACGTTGATCCTGATAACCGTCTCGATTTTGACGGCATGCGCGCAGCGCTGAAAAGCATCCCAGAAGGCGATGTAGTGGTACTCCACGCCTGCTGCCACAACCCGACCGGGTTTGATCTTTCCCACGCCCAGTGGCAGGAAGTGCTAGAAATTGTCCGTGAACGCAAGCTACTGCCGTTGATCGACTTTGCCTATCAGGGCTTTGGCGAAGGCCTGGATGAGGACGCTTACGGCGTACGCCTATTGGCGGAAAACCTCGACGAAGCCATCATCACCAGTTCCTGCTCAAAGAACTTCGGTATTTATTGTGAGCGTACCGGCTGCTTGATCATGGTGGCAAAAGACAGCGAGCAGATGGACAACATTCGCTCGCAGGTCGCCATCGTTGCCCGGGAAAACTATTCAAACCCGCCTGCGCATGGTGGCTCTATCGTCAGCGAAATTCTCCACGACGCCGAGCTGACTGCGCTATGGCGTGAAGAGCTCACCGAAATGCGTGACCGTATTAACACCCTGCGTCGCGACTTCGTAGAAGCTCTCAAGCCCTATGGGCTGGATGAAAAATACGCCTGCGTGGCAGAGCAGCGTGGTATGTTCTCCTACACCGGCTTAACGCCGGAACAGGTAGACCGCCTGCGCGATGAGTTTGGCATCTACATGGTTCGCTCAGGTCGTGCCAACGTCGCGGGCTTCTCGCACGAGAACTTACCCTACTTGGCCAAAGCGATCGCCGCTGTCAACGACTAGCTACCCAAGCATTACCGCACTCAAACGCCCGGGGGGAAACTCCTGGGCGTTTTAATTGACGAACCCCGCCTGCCGATGCGGGCGGGACAGAATACGCCGCATGACTTGCCACGCCATCAAGCCCGCCAGCAGGTTACCTACGGCGGCGCCTGCCGCAAGACCCCACCAGCCGTACAACTGCGAGCCCAGCCATAAACAGGGCAAATAGCAAATAAACAGCCGAGCACTGGATAACAGCATCGCTCGCAGCGGCCAACCTAGCGCATTGCCCGCCGAGACCACCAGCATGCAGACCCCCAGCGCAGCATAGCTGGGCAATAGAAAGCGAATCAGTAGCGTTAGCTCGCTTTGCACATCAGGGTTGCCCGCTAACGCCATGGCCAGCCAGGGGGCTCCCAGTGCCAATAACACGCCAAGACTTAGCTGCCACACTAGCGCGACCTTAACCGCCAAGCGCATAAGCTGCTGTATCTGCCCCCAATCACCGGCGCCGTAGCAGCGCCCTAACCACGGTGGCAGCGACATGGTCATGGCCAGAATAACCATTAGCGAAAGCGTCTCCAAACGGCTCGCCAAGCCCCAGGCCGCTACTTCACTTTCACCCAGGCCCGCCACCACGGAGATAGCCAGCATCGCCGCCAGGGGGGGCATTAGTTGGCTGACCATAGCAGGGGCAGCAATGCCGCTAAACGGCCGCCACGACTGCTTTGCTTCTCGCCACAAACCGTGTTGCGATGCCCACTGGCGTTTGAGTAATTTGCGCGTGGTCACCAACAGCCCGACTGAAAAGGCAATCGCCGTTGCCCAAGCAGCACCAGGCAACCCCCAGCCCTGCCAATCGCCTACCCCAAAAATCAGCAGAGGGTCGAGCACCAGGTTAACAAGGCTACTCAGCACCATCATTTTGCCCGGTAGGCGGGTATCGCCGTGGGCGCGAAAGACGCTATAGCTAAAATAGAGCAGCGCTCCCAGCCAAGCCGATAGCAGCTGCGGGCCCCAATAAATACGGATATACGACAGCGTGGTTTGATCCGCCCCCAGCAGTTGAAAAATGGGCACATGAAATAGCCACAAAGCGATCGCTAACAGACCGATCACCCCACCACCCGCCATTAACACCAAACTGCTTAAGCGCCTAGCGCGCTCCCCTTCTCCTGCGCCTAATGCACGGGAAATAAGCGCGGCAATGGCAATGCCCATGCCCACCTGAATGCCGATAATCAGAAAGGACAGCGGAAAGGTGAACGACTGCGCGGCGAGGGGCGCGGTACCCAAGCGGGCAATAAACGCACTATCAACAAGTTGAAAACCCAATAACGCCAACACCCCAATGGCCATTGGCCAGGTTTGGCGCCATAGGGTTATCGCCAACTCGCGTTGCTGCATATCAATTGCCAAGCCTAATCTCCTTTTATTCGCCTTTAACGCAAAAAACGCCACCACCCCTCCCAGGGTGATGGCGTTTAATTAAAACGACGCTTTACTGACGAATGCCTTCAAACGTCACGTATAGCTCAAGCTCATGCATGGACTCAGGGAAATCGCTCATATCGATGCCATAATCGCCCAGGGTCAGCGTGGTGCTGCCTTCAAAGCCAGCGCGGTAGTTGCCCCAAGGGTCATCGCCTTCACCCATCAGCGTAACCGGCATTTCAATCTCTTGGGTTTCGCCGTGCAGGGTTAGGTCACCGGACAGCACACCTTCACTGTCGCCCGTTGACTCAAAGCCTGTTGAAGTGAACGTGGCAGTCGGGAATTCGCTGGCGTTGAGAAAGTCGCCGCTCAGAATGTGGCGATCACGCTCAGCGTGGTTGCTGGTCAGGCTATCAACCTGCACTTCAATTTCGGCAGAGGAGGCATCGAGATCTTCAGGATCGTAAGCAAACTGACCCTCAAACTCTTCAAAGCTGCCCAGAATGTAAGAGAAGCCCAGGTGAGAAATTTTAAATTGAACAAAGGCGTGCTGGCCTTCGGTATCGATTTGATAATCAGCTGCCTGGGCCTGGCTCAATGGTACCAGCGCCGCAGCGGCAATCGCAGAGGCAAATGCTGTCTTCTTTAACATGGTGAACAACTCCTTGGGTTACTTAATAAACACCGTGACAGGCAGATATAGCCTTCACGGCGGTCAAAACGTAGGTATCTTAATACTTTGGCTCATTGTGCGAGCTATAGGCTGGAGTAAGCATACGCACCAGCGTTGTGTGCTTGTCTAACCAATGGTGCTTAAGCGCTGCGAGCGCATGTCCAGCGGCTAATATCATTAGCGCCAAAGCACTGTACCAATGGATTACACCTGCCAAACTTGCTTGATTGGGCAGGTCATATAACAGCGCAGGCACCTCAAACCAACCAAATACACTGATGCCACGGCCATCGGCGGTAGAGATCAAGTAACCGCTTACCATGACCCCTAATACAAGCACATAAAGGGCAATATGACCGAGATGAGCGGCAATAATTTCTAAACGGCGACCCTCTGCACGGGGTGTCGGCTGGGCGAAGCGCCATACCAAACGCGCTATCGTAGCAAACAGTAGCAAAATACCAATTGAGCGGTGCACCCAAGGCCCCTGGTTATACCAAGGGTCATAGTAGCCCAGATCGGTCATCCACCAGCCTAACGCAAACAAGCCAATAATGGTCAGCGCGCTTAGCCAGTGAAATAGAATACTGATCAATCCCCATCCACTGCGACTGTTCCGCCACATTGTGCTATTCCTCATTTTATCTGTGGCTACTTCAACTTCGCCAACGCGTCTATCAGAACTTGGATTACGCTATTCACCCACGACGAGAACCTTACCGCTAGAAGCTGCTGAAAACCTCTGAAAAAAGCAGAATCTTTCATTCGTAAAAACCATTGAATAACCAGCTAACGATTTTTACGCAGCGCCCTGCTGAATAAGGGAAACGATAATTCATTCTATAAAATCGAATATATTTAGCAAATTTAATCAATTTTATCATTTTATTTGCGCGCTTACTATTAGCGCATGTCCTAAGAGACATTGTGCAGCGATTTCAAAAGCTGCACACAAATTTTCTACTAGAGAGCGCCAATCATGAAAAAAATTACCCTTATCACCGCTATTGCCATGACATTAACTTCTACTGTCGTTCTAGCTGAACAAGGCTCTGGCGAACTAAACCAGATTGCTCACCCTGGCTCTTCAGCGAATCACAGCACGGACAGCTTGTACATGACGCCGGCTGATTTGCCTTTAGTTAACGGCGATGCAGCGAAAAACAGCGTTGCTGCTCCGAGCTCTCACGCCAATCGCTCTTCCGATAGTGAAGACCAGATTGCGCTGTCAGATCTGCCCCACCGCAACGCTTCTTGAAACAAATAATGGTGCTTTACTTGCAAAGCATATAACCCATTAGGTTTCAAAAGTGCGAAAAACCCACCTTCATAAAGGTGGGTTTTCGTTTCTGCGCTGAATTGCTTAACACCCACTAGCTAGCCAGAACATCCAGCCCACGGGCAAGATCACGCTGGATATCGTGCTGGCTCTCAAGGCCTACCGCCACGCGAATAAGCCCTGGCGCAATACCCGCCGCTTCTTTCTGCATATCCGATAAACGGCCATGGGTCGTCGTCGCAGGATGGGTAATGGTGGTTTTAACATCACCTAAGTTACCCGTGATAGACACCATACGGGTCGCATCGATGACCTGCCACGCGCCCTCCTGGCCGCCCTTCACTTCAAAGCCCAATACGGCACCGAAGCCCTTTTGCTGCTGTTTAGCCAAGGCGTGCTGCGGATGATCTTCCAGTCCGCTGTAAAACACTTGCTTAACCGCCGGGTGAGCATCGAGCCAGCGCGCCAGGGTTAAGGCATTTTCACAATGAGCATTCATGCGTAGCGACAGGGTTTCCAGTCCCTTGGTAAAAATCCAGGCGTTGAAGGGGCTAAGGCAAGGCCCGCAGGTGCGCACCACACCGAACACCTCTTCAAGCAGCGCATGGCTACCTACCACGGCGCCACCAATGGCGCGGCCTTGACCGTCCAGATACTTGGTCGCCGAGTGAATAACCAAATCAGCGCCTAACGCTAGCGGCTGCTGAAGTGCCGGCGTCAGAAAGCAGTTATCGATGGCCAATAGCACATTATGACGCTTTGCCAACGCGGCCAGGGCCGCAATATCGGCAATTTCCGAGCGTGGATTTGAGGGCGTTTCAGCAAACAGTAGCCGCGTTTTAGGGGTAATCGCCGCTTCCCAGGCAGACATGCTGGAAAGCTCCACGTAGCGTGTGGTAATACCAAACTTGCCTAGGTACTTATCGAACAGGCTCACCGTAGAGCCAAACAGCGACCGGGAAGCGACAATCTCATCTCCCGCTGAAAGCAGCGCCAGCGCGGTGGAGAGAATAGCCGACATGCCCGAGCTGGTAGCCACGCAGCGCTCACCACCTTCAAGGGCCGCTAGGCGGCGCTCAAAGGTATGCACCGTTGGGTTGGTAAAGCGCGAGTAAACGTTGCCTGGCTCTTGGCCACCAAATTTACGCGCCGCCTCGGCAGCGCTTTCGTAAACAAAGCTTGAGGTCGGAAAAATAGGCTCCGAGTGCTCCTGCTCGAAGGTGCGCTGATGGCCCGCGCGGATCGCCAGCGTCTCTAGTGACCACTCGTCCTGTTGACCGTCTTCCTGGTGATTGTCATCATGCATAAGGCGTCTCTCCTAATCGTCCAGGTCATCGTCCTGATTGTGCATATCGACCAGGGCATGGTCACCGGCGCTTTGATCCTTGGCGGAATCATTGCGGCTAGCTTCCAAGGCAGCCAGGTAGGCGTCGTCGATATCACCGGTCACGTAGTTACCGTCAAACACCGAGCAATCAAACTCTTCCATCTCTGGGTTCACTTCACGACAGGCCGCTTTTAGATCTTCCAGGTTTTGATAGAAGATGCGATCAGCGCCGATTAAATCACCCACTTCCTCTTCGCTACGGCCATGAGCAATCAACTCAGAGGCCGCAGGCATATCGATGCCATACACATTGGGGAAACGCACCGGCGGCGCCGCCGAGGCAAAATACACTTTACGCGCCCCGGCATCGCGGGCCATTTGGATAATCTGCTTACAGGTGGTGCCCCGCACTATGGAGTCATCCACTAGCAGGACGTTTTTGCCTTTAAACTCAACGTCGATGGCATTGAGTTTCTGGCGAACCGATTTTTTACGCTGGGTCTGCCCCGGCATAATAAAGGTACGGCCAATGTAACGATTCTTCATGAAACCTTCGCGGTAGGTCACCCCCAGGTGCTGCGCCATTTCAAGCGCGGAGGTGCGCGAGGTATCGGGAATTGGAATCACCACATCAATATCGTGGTCCGGCCACTCGTTAAGAATGCGGTCACCCAGCTTACGGCCCATTTGCATGCGAGTACCGTAAACATAGGCACCGTCCAGCAGCGAATCAGGGCGAGCTAGATAGACGTGCTCAAAAATGCACGAGCGAAGCTGCGGGCGGTCAGCGCATACCTGAGTATGAATATTGCCCTCAATATCAACAAAAATAGCTTCACCGGGTGATAGATCACGCTCCAGCTCAAAGCCACCGACATCCAAGGCAACGGATTCAGAGGCAATCATGACCGCCTGACCGTTCTCCTCTTCGCGGGTACCAAACACTACCGGGCGAATGCCGAAGGGATCGCGGAACGCCACCATACCGAAGCCGTTAATAATCGCCACGGCGGCATAGCCACCTTTACAGCGACGGTGAACACGACGCACTGCGTCAAAAATATCTTCCGCTTCCAGGTGCAATCCCTGCTTACCCAGCTCGTGGGCAAATACGTTGAGCAGCACTTCGGAATCGGAGCTGGTATTGATATGGCGCAGATCGGTGGAGAACAGCTCCTGCTTCAACTGCTCTGAGTTGGTCAGGTTACCGTTGTGCGCCAGCGCAATACCGTAAGGAGAGTTAACATAGAACGGCTGCGACTCGGCTTCGCTAGAAGAGCCGGCCGTCGGGTAACGCACGTGACCGATGCCTAGATTACCTTTTAGGCGGGCCATATGGCGGGTGTGAAAGACATCACGTACCAAGCCGTTACTCTTGCGCAGTAGGAAGCGTCCCTCGCTCCATGTCATCATGCCGGCAGCGTCCTGGCCACGATGCTGAAGTACGGTCAGGGCATCGTAGATTCCCTGATTTACCGCTTGCTTGCCCAGAAGGCCCACTATACCGCACATTCACGTTACCTCGCTTAATGCCATGGCTTGCCTATACCTAAGCAAGCCCGAACGTTGGTAGAATCAACTTCAGTTACAGGTCAATCACCTGTTGGGATAACTTCTCGCTCTGCCGCACCTGGCATGCGCAGCTCGGGTAGAGAGATGTCGCGCAGCGACGTTGGCGCCTCAGGCAGCTCGCGATCCCACTGGTCTAACTGGCTCACCGCCCAGTCGCGCAGTTGAATAAAGGTCGGGCGCAGCTCGGCTTGCTGCCACGCCTGCAGCTCCGCCAGCGGCGTAAGGGTAATCAGCACCGTAGCGATAAGCAAAATAACCGCCCCGCGGGCAACGCCAAAGGCGGCCCCCGCCACGCGGTTCAAAAGCCCCATGCCCACCCACTCTATCGCGGCATGCACCAAGCGAATCACGATGCCGCAAAGCAAAATAACGGCAAAGATCACCAATATAAAGGCGAGTACTAAGCGGGCATCAAAGCTATCGATAAAACCGCTCATCAGTTCGGCCACCGGCTCGGCGAGCACTCGGGCAACCATTAACGCTACCACCCAAGCGGCCAGCCCCAACGCTTCGCGAACAAACCCCCTGACGAAGCCTGCCAGCATCGACAGCGCCAGCACGGCCAAGAACAGCGCATCAATCCAGGTTAACGCCATGGGTTAGTCTCTTACCCGAACAAGCAGGCCCTGCACATTAGCGCGCTCTTTAATCGAGGACATGGCGGACTCGCCCTCTTCCGAGGTGGCATAAGGGCCCACAAAGACGGTGGTCATATTGTTATCGCGCTCACGCTGATAAACAGTAAAACCCTCTTCAGAAAGCTGTTCGCTAAGGCGCTGTGCATTACCAGGTTCACCAAAACTGCCAACCTGCACTGCCCACTCTCCCTGAGCGCTGGATGAGGGGCTCGGTGCGCTAGATGACGAGCTTTGCGATGAACTTTGTGAAGCGCCTCCAGCGCTGCTTTGACCACTGCCGCTATTGCTGGCGATTAAATCAGCGATAGGGTCGCTATTAGGGGTTGCCGGGGTTTCATCCGCTTCACTGTTGGCCGCCGATTCTGGGCGGGAAGACTGATTGGAAGCCGCGATTTGATCGGTTTCCGGCAGCCGCGGATTGGCGTCAATAGGGATATCGCCCTCGTCACTCTCTCCTTGAGAGGTCGACGATAGCGACGATTCACCAATGGTTGAAGGCCTTTCTGGCGCGGGCACGTCACGGCGCTCCACTTCAACCGGCTGTTCAATCACAAAGCTCGGCTGGGGGCGCTCTTCCCTCGGAGCGGGATCACTCATTAGCCACGGCACAAAGATCGCCAGTAACGCGAGTAGAATCACAATGCCGCTAATGCGTTCCGTTTTACCGTATTTCATTTCCGTCTCCATCAAGCGGCGCAGCGCCTGTTGGCAGTGGCCGAGCTAACAGTGCCGCTACTGTAAAGAACGACCCGGTGGCCAAGACACGATCATTGGGCGTTAACATTTGCGCTAGCCAATCGACGCCTACTTGCGGCGAATCGGCGCTAAAATGCACCCGCCCTCCCTGAGCGATAATACGTTGCGACAACTCGCTTGCCTGGCAACCTCGCTCGCCACCAAGCGACACGCACACCCAATCATTAATGCGGGTCGCTAATGCCTGTATGACACCGTCAATATCCTTATCATTCAACATGCCGATAAGTCCCCACTGGCGACCACCTTCCGGCGGTGACGGCAAATGGCGAACGACATACTCGGCGGCATGAGGATTATGCCCCACATCCAGGCACCAGGGCCCAACCCATTGCAGCCGTCCTGCCAACTGCACTGAACCAAGTGCTGCTTGCACACGCGATTTTTCTAACTCAAGCCCGGCAAGCACAAGCGACTGTAAAGCGCTGGCAGCGTTATCGACAGGCAGCCCAGGATCGGGAAGCTCCTCAATAGCAATGGGTTGACCATCAAGATACTGCCCCTGCCAGTGCCATTGGGAGCGCTCACCCGCCATCGCCAGATGAGTGAATTGCTGGCCCAAACTAAACGTGGGCGCGGCAAGCGCCTGGGCACACTCAGCAACACTTTCTGGCAACGTTTGACTACCTAACACGGCGGGCCGATTGGGCCGAAAAATACCGGCTTTTTCACGCCCTATCTGGGCTAAGTCGGTGCCCAAAAAGTTAGCGTGATCCTGAGCGATGGTGGTGACGATAGCCACATCCGCATCAACAATATTAACCGCATCTAGGCGCCCACCCAGCCCGACTTCCAGTACCGCAAGATCAAGCTCTGCATTGACCAGGCACCACAGACCACACAGCGTACCCGCTTCAAAATAGGTGAGGCTGATTTCACTATCCTGCAAGCGCGCACGCTCCACCTGCTCAAACCCCTGCACAAGCAGTTGGTCGTCGGCTTCCTGACCGTCGATTTTAACGCGTTCGTTGTAGCGCAATAAATGGGGGGAAGTATAGGTACCCACACGCCAACCATGGGCACGGGCAACGCTATCAATCATGGCAAGGGTTGAGCCCTTGCCATTGGTGCCTGCTACCGTAATAACGCGAGGGGCAATGGGGCTTGCAAGCAGCCCCATGCGATTTGCCACCTCAGAGACCCGCTCCAGGCCCAGATCAATCCCCACCGGGTGCAGGGTTTCTAAATGCTCAAGCCACTGTTGTAAAGAGTATGGCTGCAAAGAATATGGCTGTAGAGCGTGTGGTTCTAGAGAGTCAGGCATTGCGTGAATGATCATCACTCTTAGCGGAAGTGGTATCCTGCTTGGTCGCATCGACCTTTTCAAAAGTGACGTTAGCAGTATCCGCTAAGGTAGCTTCCTCGACGATCGGCTCAACAACGTCAGCATCATCAGGGGTTATCGAACTCACCGGGGTCGCATCGTGGTGCGTTAGCTTACGCAGCACACTGCCCACGCGAGCACGCATTTCATGGCGATGGACGATCATATCGACGGTGCCGTGTTCGAGCAGGAACTCACTGCGCTGGAAACCTTCCGGCAAGGTTTCACGCACCGTTTGTTCGATAACCCTGGGGCCTGCAAAACCAATCAAGGCATTGGGTTCGGCAATATTCAAATCACCCAGCATGGCCAACGAGGCTGAAACGCCGCCAAAGACGGGATCCGTGAGCACCGAAATGTACGGCACACCCGCTTGCTTGAGCTTTTCGAGCGCGGCGGAGGTTTTGGCCATCTGCATCAACGAGAACAGTGCTTCCTGCATGCGTGCACCACCCGAGGCGGCAAAACACACCAGCGGAATATTCTCTTCCAGCGCCAGGGTAGCGGCGCGAATAAATTTCTCGCCGACCACCGCCCCCATTGAGCCCCCCATAAAGGTAAACTCAAAGGCAACGGCAATCACCGGCAGACCATCCAACTCACCGCGCATAGCGACCAGCGCATCTTTCTCACCGGTGTCTTTTTGCGCCGCGGTCAGGCGGTCTTTGTATTTCTTAGAGTCGCGGAACTTCAATCGATCAACAGGTTCGATTTCAGCAGCGATCTCTTCGCGTCCTGCTTTATCCAAGAACCAGTCCAAGCGTTTGCGTGCCGTCAAGCGCAGGTGATGATCGCACTTGGGGCATACGCTGTTATGTTTCTCTAGCTCAGGGAGATAGAGAACCGCTTCGCACTTGGGACATTTACGCCAGAGGCCGTCGGGCACGCTAGCGCGACGGTCTTTACGCTGGATACGACCCATGGAGGGTACGATCTTGTCTAACCAGCTCATATCAAAAAGGCTTCCGTTATACGTCAACGCCCGGCAAAACCAGGCTTGATGAGTGTCGTTAATCTATTCAGTATAGGCGATAAAGCATGCTGCTTTAGGCATCCATCGCCGTACGCATCTCTGCTAATACACTTTTCAACTGGCCTGCAATGGTTTCCGGCGCATCGACACTTTCAGCAATGCGGTTAACCAAAGCGCTGCCTACAATCACACCATCGGCGACTTTAGCGACTTCCGCAGCAGTCACACCATCGCGGATGCCGAAACCAACACATAGCGGCAAATCGGTCATCCCCCGCAGCGGCGCCAGGTGCTCGGCTACATCGTCTGCGTTCAGGGTGGCGGCACCGGTCACGCCTTTCAGCGAGACATAGTAGAGGTAGCCTTCACCATGGGCGCATATTGTAGCGGCACGCTGGTGCGAAGTGGTAGGCGCAACGAGAAAAATCGCTGCTAAATGCCGCGATTTCAGCAGCGGCCCAATCTCTTCGGCCTCTTCCGGGGGCATATCCACTATCAGCACGCCGTCAACGCCTACGCTGGCGGCTTGATCGGCAAAGTTCTCGTAACCAATCCGCTCAATAGGATTCAAATACCCCATCAACACCACCGGCGTGGTGGTATCGGTTTGGCGAAACTCTTTGACCATTTGCATAAGGTCAACCAGCCGTGTGCCCTGCTTTAAAGCACGTTCACAGGCTTTTTGAATCACCGGGCCATCGGCCATGGGATCAGAAAACGGTACACCCAGCTCAATCACATCAGCGCCCGCTTCCACCAGGGCATGCATAAAGCCTACGGTATACTGCGGTGCTGGGTCCCCTGCGGTGATGTAAGGGATCAGAGCCTTGCGACCCTGCTGTTTAAGTTCACTGAAACGCTGATCAATACGGTTCATGCTTGCCCTTAAAAAAGCTGACCTTAAAATTCGATACCATCAATCTTAGCTACGGTCATGATGTCTTTGTCGCCACGCCCGGAAAGGTTGACCACGATATGCTGGTCAGGACGCATGGTAGGCGCCAACACCTTGGCATGGGCCAGCGCATGGGCCGACTCCAGCGCGGGCATGATCCCTTCCATATGGGTCAGCTCGCGAAACGCTTCGAGCACTTCTTTGTCGTTAGCCGCCACATAGGAGACCCGTCCCACGTCTTTCCACAGCGCGTGCTCGGGGCCCACGCCGGGATAATCCAGGCCGGCCGAAATCGAGTGGGTATCAGACACCTGCCCCGCTTCATCTGACATTAAGTAGGTGCGGTTACCGTGTAGCACGCCGCGGGGGGCATTGGATGCCAGCGGCGCCGCATGGCGACCGGTTTCCACGCCATCGCCACCGGCTTCAACGCCGTACATGGCCACGTCGTCATCTTCCACAAAGGGGTAGAACAGACCCAAGGCGTTGGAGCCACCGCCCACACAGGCAATCAGCGCATCGGGTAGACGGCCAATCTGCTCTAGCGACTGGCGGCGCGCTTCACGCCCCACCACCGCATTGAAATCGCGCACCAGCAGTGGATAGGGGTGCGGGCCTGCCACGGTACCGATGATATAGAAGGTGTTATCAACGTTAGTGACCCAGTCACGCAGCGCCTCGTTCATGGCATCTTTAAGCGTGCGGGTACCGGACTCCACCGGAATCACCCGAGCACCCAGCAGGCGCATACGATAGACGTTTAGCTTCTGGCGCTGGACGTCTTCAGCGCCCATATAGACGTCGCACTCAAGCCCTAAGCGAGCGGCCACGGTCGCAGAGGCAACGCCATGCTGGCCCGCCCCAGTTTCAGCAATAATCCGCGGCTTGCCGGTTTTTTTGGCCAGCAGTGCCTGGCCAATGGTGTTGTTGACCTTGTGAGCGCCGGTATGATTCAGGTCTTCCCGCTTCAACCAAATCTGCGCACCGCCAAGACTCGCCGACCAGCGCTTGGCGTGGTAAAGCGGTGAGGGGCGCCCCACGTAGTGGGCAAGGTCGTAGTCAAACTCGGCCTGGAAGTCGGGGTCATCACGCAGGCTTAAGTAGGTTTTCTCCAACTCTTCCAACGCAAAGCTGAGAGTTTCTGACACGAACCGACCGCCGTAGGGGCCAAAATGACCACGGGCATCCGGCATTCGGGTCAGGTCGCTGAATTTAGTTTTCGGAGCAGGCGTCGCAGAAACTGTCACAGAGATACCTCACAAGATCGCCAGAACAGGCAAACAATAAATGAACTCACTAATCACGCAGCAGATTCAGTACACGTCACTGCGCGGCGTACTCTAACGAGCGTCGGCTAACGCTACATAACGAACGAAAGACGCCATCTTGTCGGCATCTTTACAGCCGTGGGAGGCTTCAATACCGCCCGACACATCCACTGCATAAGGCGCTACCTGACGCACAGCGTCAGCAATGTTATCAGCACTCAACCCACCGGCGAGGATAACAGGTTTTGCAAGATTTGCGGGGATTCTCGACCAATCAAAGGTCTCTCCCGTGCCCCCCGGCGTTCCCGGTCGATAGGCATCTAACAGCAACGCTTGGGCCTGATGATAGCGCTGCGCTTCATGAGTCAGGTCGATCTCATCGCGCATACGCAGCGCTTTCATCCAGGGTAGCGCAAAGCGCTGACACTGTTCGGGCGTTTCATTGCCGTGAAACTGGAGCATATCGAGATAGGGCAAGCACTGCTCAATGAACTCAGCGGGCTGGTCAACGAACAGCCCCACCCGGGTCACAAAGGCGGGCACCTGGGCAGACAACGCGGCCAGTTGCTCAACACTCACGCTGCGGGCACTTTTCGGCCACATAACGAAACCCAAGGCGTCTACGCCCAGCGCCACGGCGCGGTCAATATCCTCGCCGCGGGTAAAGCCGCAGAACTTGATGCGGGTACGGATTAGCGCAGCAGCACTCATGACGACACCTCCTGCTCAGGGTTAGCAGCCGGATGGCGAAGCGAACGATTGCGCCGATAAGCTATCCGCGGCGTATCAGGCAACTCGCGCTCCCCGGTCCATTCACCGGTAAATGAGAGCAAATGCGGCCCCAGCGGCTCTTTGGGCAGATCAAAGCGCTCATCGTAAACCGAATCGACAAAATGCAACCCACAGGCAGGCGCGGTGACATCGCCTTTGCGGCGGTTTTGCAGCGCCAGCAGTTCGCCAATATAGGTCTCACTCTGAGCACCACGCCCTACACTCACCAGTGCCCCGGCGATGTTACGAATCATATGGTGCAAAAACGCATTGCCTTGGATATCAATCATCACCAGCTGGCCATAGCGCTTTACGTCCACAAAGTGCATATGCCGCCAAGGGGTTTTGGATTGACAACCTGCCGCACGGAAGCTTGAAAAATCGTGCTCACCGACCAGCGCCTGGGCAGCCCTGTGCATGGCATCGGCGTCTAACGGGTCACGACACCACGTCACATTGGCCCGCTCCAGTACGGGGCGGCTAATCTGATTCAGTAGCACGTAGCGGTAGCGCCGCCCCAGGGCGCACAGGCGGGAATGAAAGTCGTCGCCCACTGGTTTCACCCAGCGCACGGCTATGTCGCGAGGTAACTGGGTGTTGGCACCAAAAATCCAGGCTTTCTCAGAACGCCCCGCGGTGGGGTCAAAATGCACGATTTGGCGTGTGGCATGCACACCCGAATCAGTGCGACCGCTGGCATGCACCTGAATAGGCTCATCGGCCACCTTGGACAGCGCAGCCTCTAGCGAAGCCTGGACAGATGCGGCGTGCTTAAGGCGCTGAAAGCCGCAGTAATGGGTACCGTCGTACTCGATACCCATTGCCAGGCGCCCGGTTAGCGGAATTTTCTCATCGAAGTGATAGAACAGCGTCATCAAGCCACATCATTTTGAAGATTTTGAAGGATCGCTATTATCCAGCCCTCGCGGCTTGAATGCTACCTCTTCAATTTCCCACTCCTCCTCAACTGGCCGACGTGGGTGTTTCGCCGTAGGCACCGGTTCTGCATGCGGCTCACTGGTAAACTCTACCGTGGGTTGCATTGGGGTCTCAATGCGTGGGCCATCCTGACGGTCTGAAAAGCTATTTGAAGAGCTGTTTGCAGCGCTATTTAAGATCGGCGGATGGTAATCGATAAAGCGATGGCCGGGATCCTCAGCGGCAACCGATGGCTTCTCGGTTGGCTGCGCAGCCGCCGCTGGTTCAGACGCAGTCCCGATAGAAGCCAGCAGCTGGCTCCTGGAGGCAGTACTCGGCGGTGGCGCCAATGAAACGCTTTCAGAGCTGTCAGTGGCAACGGCATGCAGCCCTAACCGCCGCTGACGACCCTGCTCAGCCAGTCCCGACGCCTGGCTTTTTTCATAGCGTAGAGTGTTATCTGGCACTGGCGTCTGCGCTTGATCGTCGACCAGCCACTGGTCGGTATCTAAGGGCAGCTCGTCGTTGGTGGCCGGAGCATCGGCTGCCTCAGCCTGTGCCTCTGGTTCGTTGTCAGGCGCGGTTGATTGGCCGCTGTCATTACGCGGCTCGTTCACAGCATCATCATTGGGCTGCGCTGGATGTGTGACGGGAACAGCCTCCGGCATGGACGTTGCCTTGGGGGATGCGCCGGGCGACACCGTTGGCTTTACCACTGGCTCAACAAGCGGGACGTCATCCCAGGTCTCTTCCCGGCGCTTACGTAGCCACACTAATAGCGCTACCAGCAGTGCAATGGCCGCCAACGCCAGCGGCCACTGATAGCGCTCAATAAGGGCTGCTATACCTGGGCTATCTGTCTCACTCAAATTAGCAGCAAGTGGTTCTGGGGACTGCTCTTGAGCCGCCAATGCCTCGCTTAGCGCCTGGGTCAGCGAGGCGACCTCGCCACGCAGTTCGTTAAGCTCTGCGCGCATCAACTCACGCTCTTCAAGCACCTGCTGAAGCGTCGCTTGGCTTAGGCGCAGTTGCTCGGTCAGCTCTGCACGAGTTAACGCTTCCGGCTCGTCGGGTTCTGAACCATCCGGCATGACCGCTTCCGAACCGCCAGCGGCAAGCGCACTATCAGGCTGGTTAGCACCATTAGCCTGTAGGGTTTGGGCGGCCGCTATGGCGGCATCAGCAACTGGGACGGCTTCAACTTCCGATAGCGACACTGCCTGCAACGAGCCATTGCGGCGTGCCCGCCAGGCTTCATTCATGGCTTTAATAGCCGTGTCGGCATCAGCATGAGAGCGCGCCAGAATGCGTTCAGCGTCAGGCACTGCTAACGTTTGACCTGCACGCATGTCATTTATATTGCCTGAAGGAAATACGTCAGGGTTGGCCTCCAGCAGCGCGATCATCATCTGCTGTACGCTCACATCGTCGTGTTTAATACGTTCGGCAACACTCCATAACGTATCGCCACTGCCTATGTAAGCGCTGCGGGCATTGCCGGTGGCGCCGCCGCGGGCACGAGCGGGCGCTGCGGGCCTAGCCTCAGCAGTTGGAGAGACAATCGCTGAGGCCAGGCCCTGTTGCGACTGACCCTGTTGAGAATAACCCTGGGGATCAAACAGTAATGTGATATCGCGAAACTGTTGCCCGCCTGGAAACTCAACCGTCAACAGCACATCAAGCCAGGGCTCCTGCATCGCTTGGTCAGAACTTAAGCGCACCTGACGCTGCCCCTGATACTCCACCACCTGAGCACGAACACTGGCAGCTAACGGCGTCCACTCAAGGCCTGCTGTGGCGAAATCAGAGGGGTCGGCAATCTCTACACGAATATTGTCTAGTGCGTAATCACTGCTTTCCAATAGCGGGATAGAGGCATCTAACGGCGCATTCAAATAAGAGCTGACACTCGCCTGCCCCAAGCCAATGGCCAGCGCAAAAGGACTCGCTGCACTCAACGAGAGCCATGTCATCCATGTCAGTGTTTTTTTCATGCATGTTCCCTGATCGCCTACTTACTTTTAACTATTGATGCCAGATTATTGTATTACGTCTGTTTTATCATAACTTAACGAAATAGCGCCGTTATTCCCACTACCGTGATGAATGGCTGCAAAAAAAACGGGAAGCTGCGAACAGCTTCCCGTTTTCGACTGGTGTGCAACAATCAGTTATTACTGTTCGCGCAGAATCTTCAGCATCCGCTTGAGCGGCTCTGCGGCACCCCACAGCAGCTGGTCACCCACGCTAAATGCCGAGAGATACTCACCCCCCATTTGCAGCTTACGCAGACGGCCAACCGGCACTTGCAGCGTGCCAGTGGCAGCCGCAGGCGTTAGGCCAGCGATGGTGGCATCTTTATCGTTAGGAATCAGCTTGACCCACTCGTTGTGCTTGGCGATGCGATCTTCGATCTCATCCAGTGGCACATCATGCTTCAACTTGATCGTAAACGCCTGACTATGCGAGCGCATCGCGCCGATACGTACACACAGACCATCGATAGGAATCGGGTTGTTGTCGAGACCGAGAATCTTGTTGGTCTCAACACTGCCCTTCCACTCTTCTCGGCTCTGGCCGTTATCTAACTTGGTATCGATCCATGGCAGCAGACTACCCGCCAGCGGTGCGGCAAAGTTATCGGTCGGGAAGTCGCCACTGCGCATGGCCGCCGTTACTTTGCGGTCGATATCCAAAATCGCGCTGGAGGGATCTTTTAGCTCTTCGCCAACGCTATCCCGCAGTGTCCCCATTTGATTGAGCAGCTCACGCATATGCTTAGCGCCCGAACCAGAGGCAGCCTGATAGGTCATGGAAGTCATCCACTCGATCATATCGGCTTCAAACAGACCGCCCAGACCCATCAACATTAGGCTGACAGTGCAGTTGCCGCCGACAAAGGTTTTGGCGCCCTTGGCTAGCTGGTCATCAATCACCTTGCGGTTGACCGGATCCAGCACGATAGTTGCTTCGTCTTCCATGCGCAGGGTGCTGGCGGCATCGATCCAGTAGCCTTTCCAGCCTGCGTTGCGTAGATCTTTGTAGACCGGCTTGGTGTAGTCACCGCCCTGGCAGGTCACGACGACATCTAGCGCTTTGAGCGCCTCAATATCAAAGGCGTCTTTAAGCGGAGGCACATCCACACCGATATCGGGGCCGGGCTGACCAACCTGGGAGGTGGTGAAGAACACTGGCTCAATGCCCTTGAAATCACCATCGTCCTGCATGCGCTGCATAAGCACTGAGCCCACCATGCCGCGCCATCCCACGAAACCGACTTTCAACATATGAAGTCCTCCTGCAAAGAATGAGTCCTTATATTATACACACTTCTTTACGGTGATTTTGAAGCTGCACTGATCTGTTAATGATAATGGTTGAACACACAAGGGCGCCGGGGATAGGGCGTAGAGGGGGTCATTTGCCATGGCCGTGAAATGCGTCCATTCAATCACGGCATTCCCGCCATCCATCCATGGCGGTCAGTGGCAAATGTAGCGCCCAGGGAGGGGTTCACAGCGCCCCCTCGTAGCCCTATCGCCGGAGTAGCCCGACGGCTTCACTCACTGCTTAGCAAACGCCGCCAACACCGCATCGCCCATAGCATCGGTGCCAATGGTTTGCATTCCTTCTGACGCAATATCAGCAGTACGCAAGCCATTATCCAATACGCTGCCCACGGCGGCTTCAATACGCTCTGCCATGGCATTCTCGTTCAGCGAGTAGCGTAGCATCATGGCCACCGACAGCATCATCGCCAGGGGGTTAGCTACGTTCTGACCGGCGATATCCGGCGCGCTGCCGTGGCATGGCTCGTACATGCCCTGCCCGCTTTCGTTCAGTGAAGCAGATGGCAGCATACCGATAGAGCCGGTGAGCATCGCGGCGGCGTCAGAAAGAATATCGCCAAACATATTGCCGGTGACCACCACGTCAAACTGCTTGGGCGCACGCACCAGCTGCATGGCAGCGTTATCCACGTACATATGGGAAAGTTCTACATCCGGGTATTCCGGCGCCAAACGCTCCATCACTTCGCGCCACAAAATAGTGACTTCGAGCACGTTGGCTTTATCGACGGAGCAGAGCTTTTTGCCACGCTTTTGGGCCATTTCGAAGGCAACGCGACCTATGCGCTCAATTTCGCTCTCGGAGTAGACATAGGTGTTAAAACCCACCCGCTCGCCGTTGCGTACTTCAATGCCCCGGGGCTGACCGAAGTAGATGCCGCCGGTGAGTTCGCGTACGATCATGATATCCAAACCTGCTACCAGCTCAGGCTTAAGACTGGAGGCACTGGCCAACTGCGGGTAGAGCATGGCCGGGCGCAGGTTGCCGAACAGACCTAAATTTTTACGCAGTCCCAGCAGGCCCTTTTCGGGTCGCTTGGAAAGATCTTCGATTTTATCCCACTTGGGGCCACCCACCGCACCTAGCAAAATCGCGCTGGCCGCTTTGGCTTTTTCCAGGGTTTCCGCAGGCAGCGGGTCGCCATGCACATCATAGGCAGAGCCACCCACCAGGCCTTCTTCTACCTCAATATCCAAGCCCGCTTCCTGGCACGCCTTCAACAAACGTGCCGCCTGAGCAGCAATTTCGGGGCCAATACCATCACCCGGCAGTAACAAAACCTTATGTGTCATGCAAAATCCTTAGCATTTAATTATTGGAGACTGGCTTAGGCAGACTGACGGAACAACCAGGGGCGCGCAGCTTTATGCTTCTGCTCAAAGGCACGAATGGCGTCTTCATCTTTTAGCGTCAGACCGATATCGTCCAGCCCTTCCAGCAAGCAGTGCTTGCGGAACTCGTCCACTTCAAACTCTAAAATCTCGCCGCTTGGGGTAATGACCCGCTGGTTCTCCAAGTCCACATCCAATTGGTAGCCTTCATTAGCTTCTACCTCGGCAAACAGTCTATCGATCACATCCTCTGGGAAGGTAATCAGCAGAATGCCGTTCTTGAAAGAGTTGTTGTAGAAAATATCGGCAAAGCTAGGTGCAATTACCACCTTAAAGCCAAAATCTTCCAGCGCCCAAGGTGCGTGCTCGCGGGAGCTACCGCAACCAAAGTTGCGCCGCGCCAGCAGCACTTCAGAACCTTTGAAGCGCGGCTGATTCAAGACAAAATCAGGATTGAGCGGGCGCTGCGAGCAATCCTGCCCCGGCTGCCCCTCATCCAAGTAACGCAATTCGTCAAACAGGTTAACGCCAAAGCCGGTGCGCTTGATCGACTTCAAAAACTGCTTCGGGATAATCAAATCGGTATCGACGTTGGCGCGATCAAGGGGCGCAACCACACCTTCAAAACGTTCAAATTTTTTCATGGCTTAGGCCTCCTGAGCGTGAGTGGCGTCGTTGGCAGGCAAGCTGCGAACGTCAACAAAGTGACCGGCGATTGCCGCTGCTGCGGCCATGGCAGGGCTGACCAAGTGGGTGCGGCCACCGTAGCCCTGACGGCCTTCAAAGTTGCGGTTAGAGGTCGAAGCGCAGTGTTCGCCGGCACCCAACTTATCCGCGTTCATGGCCAAACACATGGAGCAGCCCGGCTCACGCCACTCAAAACCCGCTTCAATAAAGATTTTATCTAACC
Source organism: Halomonas sp. AOP13-D3-9 (assembly GCF_052379125.1). Classification (NCBI taxonomy): domain Bacteria; kingdom Pseudomonadati; phylum Pseudomonadota; class Gammaproteobacteria; order Oceanospirillales; family Halomonadaceae; genus Halomonas; species Halomonas sp. AOP13-D3-9. The sequence continues at coordinate 89,693 of NZ_JBQSYH010000011.1, forward strand.
CTTCCGCTTCTGCCTGGCGCTTCACCAAGCCAGAGCCCGGCACCACCATGGCAAGCTTGATGGAGTCAGCGACTTTTTTGCCCTTGGCCACCTTGGCGGCTTCGCGCAGGTCTTCGATACGCGAGTTAGTGCAGGAGCCGATAAAAATCTTATCCAGCTTAATGTCGGTAATTTTCTGGTTGGGCTGAAGGCCCATATACTCAAGCGCTCGCGTATGGCTGCGCTGTACGGTTTCATCCAGCGCGGCTAACGGGTCGGGCACTTGGCCGGAAATGCCGGTGACCATTTCCGGGCTGGTACCCCAGCTCACCTGTGGCTCGATCTCTTCAGCCTGCAAAGTAACCACTTTATCGAACTGCGCATCGTCATCAGAGACCAGATTGCGCCAGTCGGCTACTGCGGCTTCCCACTGTTCAGCGGTCGGTGCAAAGGGGCGCTTACCAAGATAATCGATAGTGGTGTCGTCTACGGCGATCAAACCGACCCGTGCACCCGCCTCAATGGCCATATTGCACACGGTCATGCGGCCTTCCATCGAGAGCGATCCAATCGCACTGCCGGCAAACTCAATGGCGTAGCCTGTGCCGCCTGCGGTACCGATCTTGCCGATAATGGCCAGCACCACGTCTTTGGCCGTCACACCCAGACCTAATTCGCCTTCCACGCGCACCTGCATATTCTTCATTTTTTGCGCCAGCAAGCACTGAGTCGCCATCACGTGTTCGACCTCAGAGGTACCGATACCGTGGGCCAAAGCACCAAAAGCGCCGTGGGTGGCGGTATGGGAGTCGCCACACACTACGGTCATTCCCGGAAGGGTTGCGCCCTGCTCAGGGCCAACCACGTGCACGATCCCCTGGCGAGGGTCGTTGATTTTGAACTCTTCGATGCCGTACTCAAGGCAGTTGTCATCCAGGGTCTGCACCTGAATCAACGACACTGGGTCTTTAATCCCGCTGTTGCCCTCGGCCCGCTCTTTAATGGTCGTTGGCACGTTATGGTCAGGCGTGGCTAAATTGGCATCCAAACGCCACGGCTTGCGGTTGGCTAAACGCAGCCCTTCAAACGCCTGGGGCGAAGTCACTTCGTGAAGCAACTGGCGGTCAATGTAGATCAACGCAGTGCCGTCATCGCGCTGCTTCACCAAGTGTTGATTCCAAAGCTTGTCGTAAAGGGTTTGGCCTGACATGTGACTCTCCTGGGCAGTGCCCTGCTAGTTCGGTATGGCCGCCTCTATGGGCTGCTTGAATTGCTTGTGCAGTCAGTTTCACGCGACTCGCGCATAAAAGCAATTCATGTTATTCATAGTTTAGATTCCAAACTGGAATAGCTAATTAGGGAGCAGCCCGTGGATACCCAAAGCCTACAAGCCTTTTTGGCCGTGGCAGATACACAAAGTTTCTCACGGGCGGCTGAACAGCTGCACCTGACACAGCCTGCGGTAAGCAAACGCATTGCCACGCTAGAGTCCCAGGTGGGTACACGACTGTTTGATCGTATTGGTCGGCGTATTGCGTTAACCGAAGCCGGTAGCGTGCTGCTACCCCAAGCGCGGCGGATACTGTTTAGCGTAGAAGATAGCCGCCGGGCACTGGCCAACCTTTCTGGCCAAGTAGGCGGCAAGCTGACCCTGGCCACCAGCCACCATATTGGCCTGCACCGCTTACCGCCGTTATTAAAGCAGTACACCCAGCGCCACCCGGAGGTCACGCTAGACCTGCACTTTCTGGATTCCGAACAGGCTTACCAGGGCGTGCTGGATGGCACGTTGGAAATGGCCGTGGTAACGCTAGCGCCCCACCCTCATGAGCAACTACAGGTCGTGGAACTGTGGCGTGACCGGCTCTGTTTTGCCTGCGCTATCGATCACCCTCTTACCCACCCGGTCTCTCAAAGCATTCTGTCACTGACTGATCTGTGCGAATACAACTGCGTAATGCCGGGGGCGAAGACCTTTACAGGATCCCTTATCGCGCAGCGTTTTAGCCAAGCGGGCCTGGAACTGCCGGTGAGCATGGCAACCAACTATTTAGAAACGCTAAAGATGATGTGCAGCGTGGGGTTAGGTTGGAGCCTACTACCGGAAAAAATGATCGACAGCGAACTGGTAGAGCTAAAAGTAGACACCCCGCCTATTTACCGCCCGCTGGGGTACTTGGTGCATACCAACCGAACGCTCTCCAATGCGGCGCGAATGATGATTGAGGAGCTGGAAAATACGCGGGGTGAGAGTATCTATATACGTGACGCCCAATAACCAGGACGACGTGCATGGTGAGCAACAGCGAACACAATAATGCCGTCACTGTCTGGTCGATAAACGACAGAAAATGGGAATTTTTTAGCGAACACCCGTTTAGTATTTTGTGTAGCTGGAGACCCAGATTCAGGAAACTCCAAAGCTCGGGCAGTTGCTTCTTCAATATCCGAAGCAAATGCTGCACCTAGCCCTGCCTGCTGCTCATTGTAGTAGACCACTTCCTTGAGGAATTCCCGCCGCGCAGGCGCAATAAATTTTACACGCATTACTTGGCAAGATGCCGGGCTTCAGCAAAAACATCTTCAGCAGCGTAAGCCTCAATAAGCCCCTTATCATAGGCTACCACGCGCTGCTCGATTTCATGAGCCCAAGCCTCTTCAATTTCAGCAAGAGGTGCTTTCAATGATTCAAGCATCACCTCTGCTAATTTTGCCCTTTCTTCAGCATTAAGGCTTAAAGCCTGCTCTTCTAGCTGCTTAAGTGACACCTGCATAGATCACCTCCGGCATTTGCCTTAAAGTATACACGGTACTGGGGCACCAGTAGATCGAACTGACCCACGCTACGATTTGTGCACAAAGCTGGATTGACGGGTTTTCGTAGCGCGTGGTAAGCGAAGCGCACCCGCGACGGCGGCCCGGCGCGAAAGCAGCGCGAAGCGGTGCCGGGGTTTAGCTTAGATGCCTCCGGACACCGTTTCGCCACCTCCTGAACTGCCTACCTATTCACCAAACTGGGCGAACACTTCTTCGCCGGTCAGCAGCTTAGTTTTTTCTGCTAGTGAATAGTAGCGCGGCTTTTGATCGATAAATATTTGCTCGGTTATTTTCCAATCATCCGCGCCATCAAGAAGCCCAACGGGTAGCGCGTAATGCCCATCCTGCTTTAAGCGATAGAAGAGATGGGTACCACACTGCTGGCAGAAACCACGCTCGGCCCACTCCGAGGAACTGAAGGTGGATATATGCTCGGAGCCTTTAAAGTCCACATCACCAGCAAACTCAACCGCAAACAACGGGCCACCACCCCACTTTCTACACATCGAGCAGTGACAAACGCCGACATGATTGCTGTTGGTGGCAACAGTAACGCTGACAATTCCGCAAAGACAGGCCCCATGAAGCTGTGTGGTGGATGCCATGTTTGTCTCCTTCAGTTGTTCGTGTTTAACCCTCAAAAGCCAAGATAGCTCAAAATTGCCCCCTCAATATTGGCCCCCCTTTAATCTATGAGGACTTTCCGCTACGGGCGCGTGTATCTTGGATCAAATGGGTAGAAACTCTTCTTTTCATAGCGTCATTTCATCTCTGGATGACGAGAAGCAAAGAGCGGACACGGGTTGGCGCCCCAACTGCCATAGCTCCCACCTCCTCAAGGGTAAGGCGAACTGTCTTGAGCGTTCTTGCGAGACTTGGAAATAGCTAAAAAAATAATGCCAAGCACCATAAACGAGGGGCTAATCACCCAAAGCGTCGTCAAATGAGTGGTTAAGCCAACAATAAGGAATGTTATGCCGTTAGCGAGGAAGACGAAGCCGAGGGTTAGAAGGCTTTTGAACGTGCTCAATGCGATGCTCCTGGTAAGACCTAAAGCTTTTCACCACCGGTGAAAGGCAAATAGTGGGTGAACCCATTAGCCTACTGCGTCGATGGTTAAGCGTTGAGCCAGGGCTTGGTAAAGGGTATGCCGAGCCGCTTCGTTGAACAGGACAAAGCGGATCAGTTGCACTTTATGCAAGCTGGGCAGTATGACTTCAAGGGTAGCCGCGCACACTTGAGCGGCCTCTTCCGCTGGGTAGCCGAAGGCGCCAGTAGAGAGTGCCGGAAAGGCCAGCCGCTCAATACCATTTTCATCGGCAAGTTCCAGTGCGTTGCGATAACAGTCCGCCAGCAACTGACCCTCCGGCTTATCGACGCCGTACACCGGCCCCAAGCAGTGAATCACCCAGCGATTGGGCAGCTTATGGCCGCCAGTGAGTACCGCTTGGCCCGGGACGATGGGCGCCATAGGCCGCCCCTCTTCTGCTAAGCCTGGCCCGGCAGCGCGATGAAGCGCGCCTGCAACGCCGCCACCGGTTCGCAACTGCGCATTGGCAGCATTAACTACTGCATCCACATCGGACTGTTGGGCAATATCGCCCACTACGCACTGCACGCGAATTCTGCTGTGATCGCTCATAAGCTCCTCCCTCTATTACCCACATCATGTAACGCCCGCTAGTGAAGACCTTCCTTTACTGCGGCAAATATCGAAAGTGCAGACGGAACAGAGCGCTTCCGTTCAACCGACAGTTCATGCGTTGTCTTCGATAATCGCCCCAGCTTTACGCATCTCGTCCATCACGGCGCCCAATTGCGCCGGGTTCACTGCGCGGGTGGCATTGGCAATTAGGTGGGTTTCAAAGCCAAACTGGCAGGCGTCTAGCACGGTAGCCTTAACGCAAACATCGCAGGCCAGCCCTCCAATCCAAACGCGCTTGATACCCCGGCTCTCAAGAAAGCCCTGAAGGCCGGTGCCATCGAAAGCGGAATAGGCGTCGCGATCAAATGCGCTACCCTTGCTAACGCGCACGGTGTCCGGCGGCAACTGTAGATCTGGATGAAAGGCGGCTCCCTCGGTGTCCTGAAGGCAGTGCGCTGGCCAGGGGCCGCCTTGGGCCACAAAGGAGCAGTGTGCCACCGGGTGCCAGTCCCTGGAAGCAATGGCCAGTGCGCCCTGCCGGGCGGCATTAGCCAACCAATCGTTGAGCACCGGCACTACCGCATCGCCACCTTCAATGCCCAGCGCCCCACCGGGGCAGAAATCGTTCTGCACATCAATCGCGATCACGGCGTCCTGTGAGCAAAGTGTTTCCGAAGCACCCATAACCACCTCCTGCTAGCTTGTCGACGTTGCAACACCGTTATTGACATCATAGCGCCACTGGCATCAGTCACCCAACGAGAGATCTTGACCAAACATGATTCGATGCCCCTCAGGCGTTGCTACACCAAACTCACGTAGCCCCCAAGGCTTATCCGCTATTGCCTGGAAAATCTCGGTGCCCCGCTGCTGATAATCACGGTAAAGCTCATCTATGCCCGCGCAGTTTACATACGCGAAGTACGAATGCTCGTGCGTATCATGGGCGGGAAGTTCGTCCGGGCAGTGCCCCAGCATTACGTGAAAATCACCTAGGCTAAGGAACGACCAGCCATCCACACGAAAACGTAGGGAAAATCCAAGCTTGTCGAGAAAGTAGCTCTCAGTCTTCTCGATATTGTTAACTGCCAGCACATGTTGAGTTGCTTTTACCTCAAACATCGATGGTTCCTTCCTCGTGGATGCTCACTCATAACGTCCTTGTTCAAGCCTGGTCAGCCAGTAATATGGGCGTCGCCGGTCATGTGCAACATCAAGAACCTGGAAACCTCCAGGGTGCTCTCGGTAGACGATTGATAGTGGAAATCGATGAAGGGGAGCTCTGCGAATGTCTGGCTCAAGCTGGACTTGCCAAACTTCTGGCGACTCGTCATTCAATACGGCCAGGGCCTCAAATTTCTCTATAAAGGCACCACCCAACCCTGGGACTTTCGACTCGTAGTAACCGACTGATTCCAGAAACTCGGCTTCCGCTGCCGGGCGAAAAAATAGTTCATTTGATCAGTGATCGAGCCTTCCTCGTAACGTCGTCACCGGTCACAGCTTGCACCGATTCATTATCAAGTTCTTCTGCTCTCCTGCGAGCCTCAAATAACCAGTAGGATTTCAGCTCTTCCTCTGTCGGAGATTCAAGACTCAAAATTAATCGCTGGATCAACTGAGCTCGCTCCTCTTTTGGCAGGTGGAGCGCCTCGTCTTCAATTTTTTGGAGACTCATGGGCGAAACCTCTCGTTCGTTTATCCGTAAATTTTGGCACGGATGGGTAGCGGCTGCCCGATGCATAGCAGCGCAGTAGGTTCCAAGCCTGAAGGCAATCGCAATACTTCCTTCACCCTTGAATCATCGAAACCTGCCACTAAAACACAACCAACTCCGAGAGCAGTACTCTGAAGATGGACATTTTGTGCTAGCGCCCCCGTTTCCATATACACATAGCGAGCGCCGCGCTCTCCCTGGGGTGGCTGAGCTTCAAAGTGCTGAACTGCATCGCTAAGTTTCGCGGTAACCGCGATGACAAGGGAAGATTCTTTCAACCATGGTTGATCGCCAATCCCTAGCGATTGCACAGTCCCTTCCGGAACACGGCCACTCATTAGGCTTAACGAATGGCTCTCAGCCTGATACTCATAGATACCGGCCTCAAGTTCCGATACTCGCTGCACCAAAATTTTTAGGTGCAGCGGATATAACCCACCTGCCGATGGCGTGGCTCTTTTTTTATTCGGCCCTGTTACGCCCTGGGCCGACCAAAGCAATTGAGACAAAACACTTATAGGTAGTGGAGCATTCGTGTACTCCCTCACGCTGCGCCGAGCCGCAATACTGCCAACCAATGACTGGGAGTCTTGCTGTTCTGGAGCAGGTAAGTCGAAGGCCATGCGTTTACTCCCGAACTGTGACGTAAATCGGACTGTAGCTATTGGAACAGTAGAAGCGCTGCTTTCCAGAGCGTGACTCATAGGGCACTAATTGCTTTGCTCCTGATGTAACAGTGAACTTGTCGCGCGCAACTCGGGCTACGGACGAATAGTCTGAGCCAGAGAGCTTACGGCAGGTCTCGCAATAGCATCGCCTCACCGAAAGCCGGGGCCGATCAATGGTGAAACAAATCGATTTGCAATGGCAGCTTCCAGTGATCAAGTGTTTGATCTCCCTTGGCCTCTAACGTGTGAGTTAACGGAACAGCGGTGCAGAACGGCAGCTGGTACATAATGAAGTGAAGGCCTAGGCGATGGCATGCACCACTGTTTCCGGTTGAAAGAATGGTTAAGCCGGACTTCGTTCGCAACTTTTAAGTCGGTACGATCGGAACGAAGTACCATGCAAAACTCTATTGCCTTCGCATCGCATGCCAACTTTCTCTGCTACTCGAATTGATGGAAAATTCATTGGATTTATGTCTGCGACGACCTCCGTTAAGTAAACACTGTCAAAGGCGTGTTCCAGAATGGCGGCTGCCGCTTCGGTAGCGAATCCATGCCCCCAACTTGCACGAGTAAAGCGCCATCCGATTTCGACTTCGTCGCGTACTGCCTCATAGGGAATCAAGAGTATCCAGCCTAAAAAGTCGCTGGCATCATGTTTGCGCACAGACCAGTAGCCCAGACCCGGTGGATATCGCTGTCGCATCCTATCCAGAACAAAGCTCCTGTGCTGATCCGGGTCATCCCACGGACCGGATACGTACCGGGTTACTTCTGGGTCTCGATCCATCGCCAAGCATGCTTCCAGATCCTCAGCCGACCTTGGCGTCATGACTAATCTGCTTGTCGTCAGAATTGGCTGCATCATCAGTAAGAGTGACAACTCACGTTTGCCGGACTCGCGTCATACTCATCGTGGCGCCGAACCCAGTCCATAATTTCCTTCTCGTTGCGGCCCTTTGGCGTGATGTCGAGATAAACGAAGGCGCCCTCGGCATGATCCGCCTCCAACGAGCAGCTCGGGCAGCCCGCATTCCAATCAGGGCCGAACATGAAATGGTGAATGACCAGTTGACTGTTTGCGCCAAATAGCTCGGCAAGTGTCTTCTTACCTTCCAGCGTGTCGAAGACGTATTCCTTCTCTATCTTGACCCATGGCAGTACGCGCCGCTCACGGGCAACCAGGTCGCGCATACGGGTGAGCGCCTTCTCGTTCTTTAAGTGAGCTTTGCGTGCCTGAAACCATTCCTCTTTGGAGGCAACTCTCGGTGATTCAATCTGGCTCATGACGGACTTCCTCGCGTAGATTCAGCGTTGCTCCGGCTTGCAGCATCGGAATAATGCGTTTTGCATAGAGTAGTCGTTCGCCACTGATCAAAATCGACAACACCGCCGCAATTAATGACGATGCGCTTGGTGAAGTATTGATGCATCGCAGCCTTAGTTCGACAGGTTGAGCTGCCAAGAAACGCCATACCTATCCTTTAACCACCCAAACTGCTTACTGAAACCGTAGGCATCCAAAGGCATTAGCTCAGCGCCACCCTCAGCTAGGGCATGAAAAGCCTTTTCAATTTCGCTCGTAGATTCACACTCAACATACAATGACATCGATGGCGTGAAAGTAAATTGGTGATCAAGGTGGCTATCTAGCGCCAGAAACTCAGTACCGTTTATCGTAAAGCGAGCCATCTTGGTGGAACCCTCTGGCTCATTCTCACCCGCTTGGTAGCGCTGAATATCGAGAACCTCTGAATCAGGAAAGAGTGAGGTATAGAACCTGATTGCCTCTTCGGCCTTCCCGGCTTGCTCGCCGACAAACATTAGCGATGTCGTAATGGACTTCATGCATGCCTCCGTTCCAATTGAGACGCATAACGCTGAGTTTAGCGCCCTTGCAATGGAGACGAAGCCACAATGAAAAGGGCGTCTGGCCGCTATCGACCGCGTACTATAGCGACTTGTTAATGTTAGTTTCTAGCCGCGCCGTAGCTCAGACTGACAACGTGCCAAACGTTGCTGCACGTAGATCTGCTTTACTAGCTGCATCCGATGAAATCATGTATTGATACGTTTCACTATCTATGGCAATAGCTATATATAATGGCCCACTACACCCTTTTATCCTAGGGCCACTGGCTATCAGAGTCAGCTTATTGGGTATAGGGGGTACTCTGCAGTTTCGGATCCAACTATATCCTCCGTAATCCAGTTCACCCACAATTTCTTGTCGGTGCCCTCTTCTAGAGTGGCAAAGTTCCGCATACGGATGTAACGTTTCGCCCCCACTGGTTTGAGCATTCTGGCCTCGATCGTCCCCTCTTCATTTATAATTTCCGCATCATCGTTCGTCACCGCAGCAATACCTAACCACTGCATCAAACTAGGTGCCGGATGAACTATCCCTGAAGATACAACTTGGTGGATCTTTAACGGCGATAGGTGGCAGCGAGAATCGTTCAAGACGCCAACGCAGCCGACATGAACATCTCCCGAAAGGATGACGGTTCTGGAAGATTTTTTGCCCTGCTGCCGGAGTCGCGCATTATCAAGAAGTCGCATGATTAGCCGATTACGTTCACCTTGATGCTCCTTTGCGCGCCAATGATCTTTGAGATCATCTGTTAAACTTTCATCCCACGGAGTAACATCGAAAGCGGTCTCAGTGAAGGAGAAGTCGCGATAGATGACAGGTACAGCTGACATCACAAATAGCGTCCCGTCGTTAATTTCTGCCAACTGCTGTATGACCTGCTGCCATTGTGCGCGGCTCATCACTTCCTGGATTGACCGACCGCTACGGTTATCCAGACCTAGGATCGTATAATCCCTGAACCGAACGCAAAAGGCGAAATGAGAACCGTCGTCGATAAGTAGCGAGCGGTTCGAGCGACATCGTATTTGGAAAATCTCAAAATACTTCTTCGCATACCGAAATATTTCCGAAAACACCGGACACTGCTGAAGCTCTTTTGGAAAGCTTCCCCATCCGTCGAATATATCGTGATCATCCCACATCATGACGCTTGGAACCGAGGCCAACATATAGGACATATTTTCGTCCGACCAGCGTTGCCGATAAAGATTGCTATAAAATTTATCGAGTTGTATAGACATCTTTTTTGTGGGCATCCGTAATATTTGCTTCTCCAGCTTCAATAATGACCAACTCTCAAGCGTGGTTACTTTTTCCCAGATAGAGTCTGCATACACTTGATCTCCGCCCATGATCAGGAGAGAGAAGGGATCATCACGGTGGAGTTCAGCCATCTGCCGCCACAAGGCAAACGGGTCTTCAAGTTTCGTTATGATATCGGCCTTTGAAACCCCATTGCAGGATGCATAAGCAAACTTTGGACGCTCGCTGCCCGAAGGGACATAAAATTGCCAACTATCTCTGCCGTGTAAATCAGTCACGACGTTCCCGTCCACTTGAATCTGATATTGCTCCTGCCTGCCCCGCTCCCCCACGCTAGCTTCTATACGTGCTTCCACACGCCAGAATTTGCCATCAGGGAGGGTGTCAACCAATCTACCTGCGATAGAGTCACCACCGAGTACAAGGGCTGTCGACGACACTTCCTTGCCCGTGAGGAAGCAAACGGTATAGATGTCGTTGCCTTCAAACCCAAGTAACGGGCCTACGATTAACCTTGCTGTCATGAGATTCTCCTTCTTGTCCATTCAAGATGACATCTTTACAACCTCTAAGGTTATAATCACGGACTAAGCCAAACCCGCTCGACTACTGAACGCCAAGCCTCAGGCCTAATACTGTGAACAACCACCCTCAAAGTGAAAAAAGCAATACCAAGCCTGTTCGCAAAGGCCTGCACCCGAAGAATCTACACAACCAAGGCTATGACTTTCCGGCTCTGGTGAAAAACCACCCAGCACTAGCCTCCCATGTGAAACCGAACGCTCATGGCGCCCTTTCCATCGATTTCGCAGACCCACAGGCAGTAAAAACGCTCAACGCCGCGTTATTAAATCGATACTACAACATTGTCGATTGGGATATTCCAGAGGGCGCGCTTTGCCCTCCCATCCCAGGCAGAGCCGACTATATCCATTACATGGCGGACTTAATTGGGCTTGGGCATGAACAGCCCAGCATTAAGCTGCTCGATATAGGCACTGGAGCCAATGGGATCTACCCGCTACTGGCCTGCCAAATTTATGGTTGGCAGTGTGTCGGTAGCGACATTAACCCTCAGTCGCTTGAGAACGTCGCCACGATTATCACCCACAATCCCACGCTCAAAGATCGCTTCACGCTGCGCACGCAACACGATAAAAACCATATTTTTGAAGGGATCATTCAACCTGGGGAGTTCTTTGACGTCAGCGTATGCAACCCGCCCTTCCATACCTCGCTCGATGAAGCACTTAAAGGTAACCAGCGTAAACTCAATAACCTTGCGCGTAGTCGCGATGAACAAAAAGCAAAAACCAAATCTCCCAGTCTGAATTTCGGCGGGCTGGGGGCAGAACTTTGGTGCAAGGGGGGCGAACAGCTGTTTCTTAAAAAGCTAATAAGAGAAAGCCAAGCGTATTCAACTCAATGCCGATGGTTTAGCAGCCTGGTCTCAAAAGCCGACAATGTTAAGCCTGCCAAGAAGCTGATTCGTAAGCTCGGTGCCGTTGACGTACGGGAAATAGAGATGAAGCAGGGAAATAAGATCACGAGGATATTGGCCTGGACATTTATGTGAGCCGTTCGTGAGGTAGCGCATCATTATGCGAAACCTGCCGTGGCATTACTACGCTATAAGCACATCGCCCTGGATAGAAAACCACCAAGTCGAGCTTGTGCTTGATCAGACAGTGCGCTGCGTGTTCAGAAGGAGTCTGGTTGAAGCTGATCTTGGTAGTTGATCACCACCACGATGTTCTGATCGTAGTTATAAGGCTACCCAAGGCGGCCTAGTTGACGCGCAAATGTCAGATCGTCCACAAGGCACCACTGCTCCTGTACGAGGGCATCCGCGATGCGGTAGATGGAAATCTCATCGACTACGATCTTGCGCCCCGAAGGTGGAGCGCCGTCCAGCGGGCCCGTGTTGATCCCACTCGAGCGATAGCGAGTGACAACCGTGTCGGCGGTCTCGATGGTATCGAGAATCTCCTCGCGCCAGTCGGGAAAAGCTGTCCTAATGCGCAAGAGCATGGCTCTGGCACCTGCATGCCCTTCGAATGTCGACTGAGACCACCCCTTCGGCATATGGGCAACGAAGGATGAGGAGTAGACCAACGGTATTTCGTCGGCAGCACCTGAGTTCCAGAGATCGTGAAGGCGCTGAATGATGTCCAATGCACGCAAGAGATAACTTCCTCTGAGGCCTAACGCCGCCAGCACGCGCGGCTTTGTAGTGAAGGCGAAGCCGCAACGAAAAAGACGTCGCCGTGCCTGGCCTTGTTAAATTTCCATAGCGCCATATGCAACAACGGATAAGGCTTACCCTGCCCATCAACTGGTGATCGACCTGTCACTTTGAAGCCAATATGCTGGTAAAAACCTAGCGCCTGTTCATTCTGCTCGTTTACATCAACCTTTGATGCCCCCTGCTCTTTGATAGCATGGGCCGCTAGCATGGCACCAATGCCTTTGCCGCGTGCATAAGGTGAAATGAACAACATCTCAATATTACCGTCATGTACTCCGCAGAATCCCTGAATTTCACCTTTACCGTTTTTAGCACACCTTAAATCAACTGCGTCAAAATACTGTTCCAGAATTAACGGCTTTAACTCCTGTAGATCAACTTCAGCCAGAAAATCATGCGTTGCCCTGACTGAGGCTTCCCAGACTTCTATCAGCTGAAGGTGATCTGCTTTTTCTACGATCTCAATATTCATCACTAAACCCGATTGAAAATTTAACGCCCTGGCTTTGCGGCGTGCCGGAGCGCCAGGTGCGTCCGCCAACAGCCACTGGTTAGCTTTGGTTGATAGATAGTTTTGCAACGAGGTTCCACGAGTGAACATCGGGTTCACATTGCATCATCTTGATATCTTTCCTCCCCCAGGACTGAAGCACACCTTTCAACTCTTCACCGGTAACAGAGCCGCCTTTGGTAACATTTCTATATAAATGTCGCCCCAAGTAAATTTCTCTAAGCGAGTTCTCCGGCAAATCAAAGCAGTATAGAGGTCGACCAAAGACAGTCACCTTATTCCATTCACGATAGCGACCACCACCCGTGTGATAACCAAAGGGGATATTTTCTATACTTTTTACAACACGGACCTCTTCTTCGTATGCCCACTCGAGAGACTTATACAGAAAAGCTCTCTTCATTAGATTGAAGGCATTCGAGTCAAAACGAAGGCTACCACCAATATTCATTAGCTCATGCTCGCCAATCACGGGTAGATCGTTGTGCGGCTTCGTAGCTGAGTAAATCATCTCTCCATACTGGCTTGGAATCACATTGCTTTGCGGGTCTGAAAAGCCGGCCGAATCACTATCGAACCCAAGAACTACCCCTTGGTGAGAGTCTCCATAATGCGACCACATAAGCGCGTTCAACGGCTGACGAGTCAACGATAAGACACCGTATTTTCTCGAGAAACGGTTTTTACAAGCACCCGTGACGGTTTTCGCGCTTATAGACTCATCGCTATCCTTAAAGCCAAAGGCTGTACACTCAAAAGGGTCGTTCAAATCTTCAAGGCAAGAAAATCCTAGTGATAGGGTATCGATTACCTTTCGCGCGGCACCGAAGGACATGTACTTGTATAGAATCATGAACCTCCCTCAAAAGAAGCTAACGCTGAGCTCAGGCGCGGCGAAGCCGTCGGCTGCAGCGCTTGGTTAGCTCGACAATTCGCTTCCAAAAGTACACCATCATCGCGCGACTCTTGGAACCATATTCCTTCTTGAATTCGACCGAGTAAACCACGGACTTTCCGATTTCGACGACGGTAATATCGTTACAGGAAATCTCATGGTATCCGTGAGTAGTATCAATCGAAAAGATAAGGCGATCGGGGATGTCGTTCTGTCCACCCACCTCCATACGAATATCGATATTTCCTTTGGCTGGCACCTCGAATGAAGCTTTTGACGAAAACACAGAGTATCGGCTGGATAGTTTCTCAACGTATTCTGGCTTTTCTCCTACCCGCTGCTCTATCTCGAAAGTTTTCTGTGAAAAGCAATCAATTCTTTTTGTTTCAACTGGATACGACGTTCTGTTCTTCGTCACTATGATATAGGTTAAGCCGTCATCCTTTTTATGTACCACCACCCTAGAAATACTAAGAGGCTTCCGCGCACTGCTATACCATCCAACCAAAACTGACAGGATTGCTATAAGTGCAGCCAACGAAGCAAGTGTATCTACGACAACTTTGAAGCCCATGTACTCTCCTAGAGCTAACAGTTTATTAGTGCGCATGCGCGTTTTCCTGGAAAGCCCAGCCTCACAAACAACCTACAAGCCATTGATAATCATAAAAAACCACCAATCCCCATGTTTGAGCTTGCTAGAAAAATGCGCATGCGCGTTATCATTTTAAGCCATCTTTAAAAATTGCACATAAACACATAAAGAAATTTACCAACTCCTTGTTATTTATACGTTTTATAAAGCAGCACACGTGAAATTGAGCACATAACCATACCAGGAATACTGAGAAACACGCATTGCAGATTGAAAATACCCAATTATACTGTTTTTATATACAGCAAATTGAGGATTTCCACAAATGGCTAGCAGCCCTTTCCTTAATGAGGTTCGCACCTCCATCCGTGTTCGTGGAATGAGCATCCGAACCGAGAAAACATATATTTACTGGATACGTTTTTTCATTCGGTACAACAATTGTCGCCACCCCAGTGAGATGGGGGCAACTGAAGTAGTACGTTTTCTGGGCTACCTCGCCACTGAACGCAATGTGGCAGTCAATACCCAACGTATAGCGTTGAATGCGCTGGCTTATTTATATAACCAATTTCTCAAGCAGCCATTAGGCGATCTTGAATTCAATTATGCCTCTAAACCACAACGTTTGCCTGAAGTGCTCATGGCGGCTGAAGTCGCTAATATCCTTAAGGAGATGACCGGTAGAGATAAACTGATTTTTTCACTTCTGTACGGTTCTGGGTTACGAATTACTGAATGCCTGCGCTTAAGGGTGAAAGATATCGACTTCTCCCGAGGGGCAATCACCGTGAGAGACGGTAAAGGGTCGAAAGATCGAGTGACCATCTTTAGCCCATCCCTTTTTGAAAGCACGCGAGAGGTAATCTCCAATGCGCTGGAACTACAAGCACGGGACAACAAGGAAGGTATTGGCCCTTCTATTCCAGGTGTTTTAGCCAAAAAATACCCTTCTGCTTATCGCCAGCCTGCATGGATGTATTTATTTCCCTCTATCAGCATTTCTCGCCACCCAGTCACTGGCGTGCTTTGTCGCCACCATTTACATGACTCGGTACCCAGAAAAGCGTTAAAGAAGGCAGTGGTTGCGGCAAAGCTGTCTAATAAAAAAATATCTTGCCACACGTTTCGCCACAGTTTTGCTACCGAGCTGCTAAGAAACGGCAGAGATATTCGAACGGTTCAAGAGTTACTGGGGCATTCTGACGTATCTACGACACAGATTTACACACACGTCCTTGGCCAGCATTTTGCAGGCTTAACAAGCCCTCTTGATGCTATAACATAGTGACTAGACTTTTACTCTAACCACGCTACCGCCACGGCACACCTGGGTTACGTTAGAACGTTCCAGTTGCAACTGTGCTTGACTCATTAATTACACCTTATTCATAAATTTGGTTTAGGTCACGTGCCGGTGCAAAAAAGTGTTTCCTCTTTGGGGTCAATAGATCGTTGGTTGCCTTGATCTGGTACCGCTTCGCGGTACTTTCGCGGGTGCCTCATTTGCTCGTTCCTCGCAGATTCGTTACCACGCGCTACAAGGTTGCTTTCTTACATTTCAGTAACACCGCCAGCATTGCGGCTTAATCTTCGCGTGCTGAAGCGCCCTCCCACAATATTGACGGTCTGATGCGCTGTTGCCACTGGCCTTCCTTTGCAAATCCGATTAGCCTGCTAATTCACTATTAAGGGTTTGGCATGCAAGAGACGACTCCTCGGCAGCGCTTGGCGGGCGTGCTGATTTTGCTTGGTTTGATCGCACAAATTATTGGCTTTACTGGCTGGTTGAGCACTGCCCATGCGGTGAGTTATTTGCTGTGGGCGGCGGTTGTGTTGCTGTGGCGGGATATTCCTCGCCGTTCGCGTGTCCAGGCGGCCGTACTCATCGCACTCGGTGCGGGCATGCTGCTGGTGGCGCGGTTTGTGTATGGTACGGATGTCGATTGGCCTGCCATGTTGCAGGGCAACTCGTTTGTGGCGGCTATGTTGGTGGGCGTTAGCTTTATCTCGCTGATTGGTAAGCAAGGTAATAAGGGCGCAACGGGAAGCCGCGTGACTGGGGCGGGCGGTATTTTGCGTACTTGGCTGGGCGTTCACTTCCTGGGTACGATTTTAAATCTCTCTACCGTGTTTATGGTTGGCGATAAGCTGGCTCGGCGTGGGCCGCTCACTACGCCGCAGCTGTTGGCGCTTAACCGTGGGCTGAGCAGCGCGGCGCTGTGGTCGCCCTTTTTTGCCTCCATGGGCGTGGTGATCGCGCTAGTACCCGACGTTGAGTATGCGCAAATTGCCGTGGTGGGCTTTCCCATGGCGATGCTGTCGGGGCTGTTAACCACTCTGGAGCTTAGGCGGCGGTTCGATCTTGCTGAGGTGGATGGCTACTCACTGGCTCCGCGCAGCCTGTTAATGCCAGTGGGCATGGCGGCGTTGGTGATGCTGTTTCACTTTGTGCTTACCCCTGCCCTTACCATCGTCAGCATTATTACCTTTCTGCTGCCCAGCGTGGCGGTGTTGAGCAACCTACCCCATGGGCCCCGTTTTACCCTGCGACGCATTCGCCAGCACACTACCACGCGGCTACCCGCCATGCGCGGGGAGATTTCGCTGTTTTTGGCGGCGGGGTTATTAACCATTGGCCTTTCGACCCTGGTAACCGCCGCGGCTGGCAGCGACTGGACATTGTTCACCCGCTTTGGTGCGCCCCAGGCGATGCTTAGCTTTGCGGGGATCACGTTGAGCGCACTGGCAGGCTTACATCCCATTATTGGGGTGTCGGTGTTGGCCTCAATGCTGAATCTGCAGAATGGCGAACAGACTGTATTTGCGTTTGTGGCGTTAACCTCTTGGGCGGTGGGCACCAGCGTGGGCCCGCTTTCGGGCATTAACCTGTCACTGCAGGGACGCTACGGGGTGAGCGGTTACCGCATGATGAAAAATAACCTGTTCTATGCGGCGGTGATGAGCCTGCTCTCGCTGGGGGCGATCGCAGGCGTCAGTTTACTGGTTACCTAATCGATCAGGTCTCAACGATTTTGCTAGGGAAGCGGTAGAAATAGCGATGGCCGCACTGATGGCAAGGCTCCAGGCGCGCCACGGTGGGCAGCATTACCTGGGCATCGCAGTGGGTGCAGGCCATTAGACCGGGCGCCGCCATCTCACCTTCGCAGTAGTCGGCGCGGGCGGCCTCTAAATCTTCCTCAAAGCGCTCGCGTTCGACCACGCTACGGTCGGCAATCGAAAGCAGCGACTCCGCCACACGGCGTGAAAGGCCATCAATATCGATACCCAACCAGCTGGCCACCTGCTTGCCGGTATCTGCCATGTAGTAGCGCATATCTTTCAGGTCACGCTCGACCCAGGCGCGCAGCAAGGCCAGCTCGTCCTTGGTGTACTCTTCCAGCTCCGCTTCAAACTCGACCGCGTCGTCCAGATCCTTCTGTAAGTTTTCCCAGGTTAGCTCGTTAGCGCCCCCCTGCATCCGCTCTAGCAGGCGTTCGTAGCCTTCGCGTAGGCGATTGTCATTCTGCTGTTCACTCATGGTGCCTCTCCTTTTGTCGACGCGTGCAGTTACCTATCATCGGCTTACCGTTCAAGGATACACCCGCATAGGATACAATCGACCTCACTTATCTGACAGATGTCATCTAACATTCACTTTGCGCCCCTTTTGGGCGAATACGCCAAGGCATTAATAAACCGATGGACGCACACTACAGCCCTCGTGATATCGAACGCGACGCCCAGCAGTACTGGGACAAACATCAGTGCTTCAAAGCCGTAGAGGATGCCAACAAGGAGAAGTTCTACTGCCTCTCCATGTTCCCCTACCCCAGCGGCAAGCTGCACATGGGCCACGTGCGTAACTACACTATCGGCGACGTTGTGTCCCGTTTCCAGCGCATGCAGGGTAAAAATGTCATGCAGCCCATGGGCTGGGATGCGTTTGGCATGCCCGCGGAAAACGCCGCCATTCAGAATCAGGTGCCGCCTGCCAAGTGGACCTACCAAAACATCGATTACATGCGCAATCAGTTGAAGGCACTGGGCTTTGCCTACGACTGGAGCCGCGAGTTCGCCACCTGTGATACCAGCTACTACCGCTGGGAGCAGTGGTTCTTCACCAAGCTGGTGGAGAAGGGCTTGGTGTATAAAAAGATGTCGACGGTGAACTGGGATCCGGTTGATCAGACCGTGCTCGCCAATGAGCAGGTCATTGAAGGCCGCGGCTGGCGCTCCGGCGCGCTGGTTGAGCGTAAAGAGATCCCGCTGTGGTTCTTGAAGATTACCGACTACGCTGATGAGCTGTTGGCCGATCTGGATAAAGTCGAGTGGCCCGAGCAGGTCAAAACCATGCAGCGCAACTGGATTGGCAAATCCCGCGGTGTCGAGCTGACCTTTGATGTCAAAGGCGCTGATGGCCAAGCCAATGAGCCGCTAGCGGTCTATACCACTCGCCCGGATACGCTGCTGGGCGTTACCTATGTGGCGGTTGCCGCTGGCCACCCGCTGGCCAAGCAGGCGGCCGAGCAGAACAGTGAGCTTGCAGCTTTCTGTGATGAGTGCGCCAGGGGTGGCACTTCCGAAGCCGAGATGGCTACCAAAGAGAAGAAAGGCATGCTCACCGGGCATACGGCGGTTCACCCGCTAACCGGCGATGAAGTGCCCGTTTACGTGGCTAACTTTGTACTCATGGAGTTTGGTACCGGTGCGGTGATGGCGGTACCCGGCCACGACCAGCGCGACTGGGAGTTTGCCACCAAGTACGGCGTCCCAATTAAAGCAGTGATTGCTGACGAGAGCGGCAAACCTGCGGACATTTCCGAAGCCGCTTACGCCGAGTACGGCACCGTGGTCAATTCCGGGGAGTTCGATGGGCTGGGCTTTGAGCAAGCGTTCGATGCCATTGCCGCGAAGCTGGCGGAACTTGGCCGTGGCGAAGTCAAAACCAACTTCCGCCTGCGCGATTGGGGCGTTGCCCGCCAGCGCTACTGGGGCGCGCCGATTCCGGTTAAATACGGCCCGGAAGGTCAGACGGTACCGCTGACCGATGACGAGCTACCGGTATCGTTGCCTATGGAAGTTACCGTCGACGCCTCGGGCTCGCCGCTGAAGAAGATGCCAGCGTTCTCTGATCTGGGCGACGGCTGGACCCGCGAAACCGATACCTTCGACACCTTTATGGAGTCGTCTTGGTACTACGCGCGCTTCTGCTGTGCCGATAATACCGAAGCGATGCTAGATGACCGCGCCAACTACTGGCTGCCGGTGGATCTCTATATCGGTGGTATCGAACACGCCATTCTACACCTGCTGTATGCGCGCTTCTTCCACAAGCTGATGCGCGACTTCGGTTTGGTGGATTCCGACGAGCCCTTCCAGCAGCTGTTGACCCAGGGCATGGTCATTGCGGAAACCTTCTACCGCCCCACCGATAACGGCGGCAAGCAGTGGTTTAACCCCGCTGACGTGGAAGTGAAGCGTGATGAGAAAGGTCGCCCGCTTAGCGCTATTTTGATGAGCGACGGCGAGCCGGTGGAGATGGGCGGCATTGAGAAGATGTCCAAATCGAAAAACAACGGCGTTGACCCGCAGTCGATGATCGACAAGTTCGGTGCCGATACCGTGCGCCTGTTTATGATGTTTGCCGCCCCGCCCGAGCAGTCCCTGGAGTGGTCGGACTCCGGCGTAGAAGGCGCCCACCGCTTCTTGAAGCGCCTATGGCGTCAGGTGAATGACCATCTGGCAGCGGGTACGCCTAGCAAACTGGATATCAGCGAACTCAATGACGACCAGAAAACGCTGCGGCGCAAAACCCACGAAACCATCAAGAAAGCCAGCGACGATATTGGCCGCCGCACCACCTTCAATACCGCTATTGCCGCGGTGATGGAGCTCTCTAACGCGGTTGGCAAGTTCGACGATAGCTCTGAGCCTGGCCTGGCGGTTAGCCGCGAAGCGCTGGAAGCCTGCGTGCTGCTGCTCTCGCCGATTACGCCGCACCTGTGCCATAGTCTCTGGGAAGCGCTTGGCCACTCAGGCCCGGCGATTGAAGCAACCTGGCCGGTGGTGGATGAATCTGCCCTTACACGCGACTCTATTGAGCTGGTGGTGCAGGTCAACGGTAAACTGCGCGCGCGCCTTGAGGTACCTTCAAGCGCCGATAAAGCGTCCATCGAAAAACTCGCCATGGAACACGAAAACGTACAACGTTTCCTTGAAGGCAACACCGTGCGTAAAGTGATCGTGGTGCCCGGCAAACTGGTTAACATCGTGGTGAGTGGATGAACCGACGCACTTTTCTAACCACAAGCATCGCCGCCTCGGCGGCGGTGCTGCTCAGCGGCTGCGGGTTTCGGCTACGCGGCACTGAATCGCTGCCTACGCTGCCCACTCTTGCCTTAGAAGGCGACAACAATAGTGCCGTCGCCCAGCAGGTCGCTTCGCGGCTTCAACAGTTAGGCACTCAGGTAGCCGCTGATGCGCCCTGGCGGGTCACCTTGGGCTCGCCTGTATTGACCGAGCGTCGATTAGGCGGCGATGGCAGAGCAAGCCGTGAGCACGAGCTAACACTCAGCGTCAGGCTTTCCGTTCAAGAGCGGGCGTCTAATGCTTACCACATCAATAATGAAACGCTGTCGACGGATACCCGCATTCGCGTTAGCGATGACGACCTGCTCAACCGCGAAACGCTGATGATGGAAGCTGAGCAAACGCTTTCACGCCAGCTCTCTGATCGCATTATCGAACGCCTGGCGTACGTTGAGGGTATGCAGTGAAGGTATTTGCTGATCAGCTACCCGCTGCGTTGGCAAAAAAGCTGCCCCGCGTAGTGATTGTCTCGGGCGATGAACCCTTACAGCATCGCGACGCCTGCGATGCGGTGAGGGCCGCCGCACGCCAGGCAGGCGTTGAAGAACGCGAAGTCCTCGACGTGGAGCCCAATTTCGCTTGGGGCCGGTTGATGGAAATGTCGAGCAATCTCTCGCTGTTTGCGACCAGCAAGCTGCTGGAACTGCGGCTAGGCAATCACAAGCTAGGCCAAGAAGGCAGTAAAGCGTTGGCGCAGTACGCTGAAACCCTGGATAACAGCGACGATGTACTACTGATCAGCATGGGTAAGCTAGACGCCAAGCAGCAGAAAACCGCTTGGTTTAAAACCCTGGATAAACACGGCCTGTTTGTACCGGTGTGGCCGGTGGATGCCTCCCGGTTAGGTTATTGGCTGCGCGACCGCGCATCATTTCATGGCTTACAGATTGACCTGGACGCCGCCCGACTGCTGGGCGAGCGCACCGAAGGCAATTTGCTGGCCGCTGACCAAGAGCTTCAGAAGCTGGCACTGATTCATCCTCAGGGCACGCGCTTAAACGTTGAAAGCATTGCCCAAGGAGTCGAAGACAGCACCCGCTTCGATGTTTTCAACTTGGCCGATGCCTGCTTAAAAGGCGAACCCAGCCGTGCTTCGCGCATTGTCAACGGGCTACGCAGTGAAGGCGTTGAGGCACCGATTGTGCTGTGGGCGCTTAGCCGGGAGCTACGTACCCTGCTCTCGCTGCATCAGCACCTGGATCAAGGCCAAAGCTTTGAGCACGCCTGCAAAACCCAAAAGCCGATGATTTTTGATAAACGCCGCCCGGCGTACCAGAAAGCGATTGGCCGCCTGCCCATGAAGCGGCTGCATAAATTGCTGTTAATGGCGCAACGCCTCGACTTAGCCGTCAAAGGCGCGGCGGCGGTGCCGCTATGGCCCGGCCTGCACGATTTGGCGATGACCATGGCCGGGGGCCGCGGGCTGCTATCCGAATCCGCCTGGACCTATCGCATTAGTGCAAACAATTAGCATTTTGCATCTTAAGCTTAAAAATCAACCCATTTGTTTCTATACTCATTCCACACCACCCCGACTAGTCTATAAGGAAGAAGACGATGAAAACATTGCGTGCTTACCTCTCTACCCTACTGATTGCAGCGCTGGTTATTACCAGCTTACCCGTTGCCGCTGCACCCACTGCGCCCCAATCCATGGATTTAGTCTCCACCCAATCTGTTTTGGCAGCTGACCGTGCTGGCGCTGATCGCGAACGGATTAACGAGATCCTGGCCCGCGCCGATGTGCAAGATCAGTTGGTAAAACAAGGTGTTGACCTGGACGAAGTCGAAGCTCGTGTTGCCGCACTGAGCGATGCTGAAGCGCAGCAAATGGCCGAACAGCTTGAGCAACTGCCTGCCGGTGCTGGCGTTGTAGGCGCCCTATTTGCTGTTTTCATCATCCTGCTGGTAACCGATATTCTTGGCCTGACCGACGTTTACCCGTTTACTCGTTAATTAATAGGCAGCACATGACTCCTATGTTGTTGAATAACCGGTTGTTGAATAACAGGCTTTTGAATAACATGCTTACTAACGCCCGCTTTGCGGGCGTTTTTATTATGCTGCTACTGCTTAGCGGCTGCGCGCGAAATCCGGTATTACTGCAAAGCACCTACCAAGCGCTACCCCCCCATGCAGAAATCACCAGCGTGCCGTTTTATGCCCAAACGGAATATCAGTGCGGCCCTGCCACACTGGCGATGGTACTCAATCATCAGGGTGTCGACACCGACGTTGAAGAGCTGATTCCTCAGGTATTCCTACCCGGCCGCGATGGCAGTGTGCAACCAGAAATGCTCGCTACAGTGCGGCGGCATAAGCAGCTGGCGTTTCCTATTCGCGGCACCATGGATGCCCTATTAAACCATTTGGCAGCGGGCGATCCGGTGGTCGTCATGCAGAATTTGTCGCTGCCGATTTACCCTATGTGGCACTACGCCGTCGCTATTGGCTACGACCTGCCCAGTGAAACGCTCATCCTGCGCAGCGGAGAAATTGAGCGTCATACGCTGTCGTTCAGCCGCTTCGATGCCACCTGGGCACGCACAGAACGCTGGGGGTTTGTCGTCGCCGAGCCGGGCACACTGCCCGCGGGCATTAGCGCCCGTAACGCGCTGGAAGCGATTAGCGCCTACGAAGAGTCCCATGGGCCGCTCGCCACGCTTTCAAGCTGGCAAGCGTTTGTAGAGCGCCATCCTGGCAATGCCATGGGGCAGTTTGCGCTGGGCAACGCGCTTTACGCTGACCAACAACCCGACAACGCACGTAAGGCGTTTGAGCGGGCAACCGAGCTGGATGCGTCAATGGGGGCTGCATGGCTAAATCTAGGCCTTTTACTGCTGCAAAACGATTCACCTGAGGACGCGCACGAGGCGCTCGCCAATGCTGCCGCTATTAAAGGCGACTGGCAAACTCGGGCACAGCGGCTGCTAGATGGAATTTGAGATGTTAGCACCCTAATGGGAGTACTCCCTTGCACTCCCAGCATTAAAACAACTTAGAAAACCCGGTTTAAACCGTTCTGCGCAGCCACCCGGTAGGCTTCTGCCATGGTGGGATAGTTAAAGGTGGTATTCACGAAGTACTTGAGCGTATTGGCATCGCCCTCTTGCTGCATAATCGCTTGGCCGATATGCAAAATTTCCGAGGCCTGGTCACCGAAACAGTGGATGCCGAGGATTTCCAGGGTGTCCTGGTGGAAAAGAATTTTAAGCATGCCCACGGTATCACCGGTAATTTGTGCCCGGGCGGTATCTTTGAAGAAGGCTTTGCCTACTTCGTAGGGCACCTTCGCTTCGGTCAATTCACGCTCATTAGGGCCAAAGGAACTGATTTCGGGGATGGTGTAGATCCCGGTGGGCACATCACTGACGAAGCGATACTCTTTGTCGAGCAACTCATTGCACGAATTCAAGCCTTGATCGTAAGCCGCGCTGGCCAGACTCGGCCAGCCAATCACATCGCCCGCTGCGTAGATATGTGGAACTTCGGTACGATAATGCTCATCGACACTTAGCTGCCCGCGCCCATTGGCGGTTAAGCCAATATTCTCAAGGCCTAAGCTGTCGGTATTACCGGTTCGCCCATTGGCCCATAAAAACGCATCGGCGCGAATTTTCTTACCTGACTTGAGGCGTATAACGACGCCTGACTCATCGCCCTCAACACTCTCATACTCTTCATTATGACGCACCAACACGCCGTGCTTACGCAGATGATAGGAGAGCGCATCGCTAATCTCGTCGTCCAGAAACGATAGCAGGCTGTCGCGGTTATTAATCAGATCGACTTTGACGCCCAAGCCGGAAAAGATCGACGCATATTCACAGCCAATCACCCCAGCCCCGAAAATGACCAGAGTGCGCGGGGTATGCGAAAGGCTTAATATGGTGTCAGAGCAGTAAATACGCGGATGGCGGAAGTTAATATCAGCAGGGCGGTAAGGGCGTGAACCGGTGGCAATGACGATTTTCTGAGCCACCAGCTCTTCCATGCCTTCCTGGCGGTCGCGCACCACCAGGGTATGCTCATCCTTAAAACGGGCGACGCCATGAAACAGATCGATGCGGTTACGCGCATAGAAGGTGGTGCGCATCTCTACCTGTTTATCAATTGTGCCGCGCGAACGCTCCATCACTTTGGGAAAGGAGAACCAGCGTGGCTCACCGATATCGCGGAACATACGGTTAGTGTTGAACGCCATGATCTGTTTGACCTGATGACGCAACGCTTTGGAAGGAATGGTGCCCCAGTGAGTACAATTGCCACCAACCTGCGCCTGCTTCTCAATAATGGCTACACGCTTGCCATTCTTTGCAGCGTTGATAGCAGCGCTTTCCCCCGCAGGCCCCGTACCGATAACCACCACATCGTAATTGTGAACCGCCATACTCACTGCGTCTCCTGTTCCCGTTTATTAAGCGTGACCCTTTCCTCTACCGCACGGCTTTTCTATCGACGGGTGGCGTCATAGCCTAAGTCAGCGCCGCGGCTTTCATCGCTGCGGCGGCGGATACTGCCACGCTTGCGATTCTCTTCTTCACAGACTTCGTCTTTGCCGCCGCAAATATCGCAGCCATCTTTCATGCCAATTTGGTTTAAACCACCGCAAGAGCCAGCAATCGGCTTGCGGCCCATAATGACGCCCACGGCCATTGCTCCCATGATCAGCGCCATAAAACCAAATACCAGTAGCCAAATCGTCATATCAACCTCCCAGCATTACACTGCCTAGCTTTAAATTATTGGCCTTACCTGCCGACAACAGCCGTACTGATAAGTGCCTCACGGTCTTTATTGATTAGCCCTATTGTACCTCAGCCGCGCTATGCATATCAGCGCCTGGGGCGAGTCTTGATCTATAAACAAACGGGGCCGACCAAAAGGCCAGCCCCGCTTACAACGACTATCAGCTCTAAGCCAACAGTTTAGCCGCCAAAATCATCCAACAGGATATTTTCCGGCTCAACGCCCATATCAAGCAGCAGCTTGATAACCGAGGCGTTCATCATCGGCGGTCCACACATGTAGTACTCACAATCTTCAGGCGCAGGGTGATCCTTCAGATAGTTTTCGAACAGTACGTTATGGATAAAGCCTGTCGGCCCTTCCCAGTTATCTTCCGGCTGGGGATCAGACAGCGCCAAGTGCCACTCAAAGTTGGGGAACTCTTCGGCTAACTTGTCGTACTCTTCGTTGTAGAAGGTTTCACGCCAGGAGCGTGCACCGTACCAGAAGGTAATCTTGCGTTCAGACTTCAAGCGCTTCAGCTGATCGAAGATATGACTGCGCATTGGCGCCATCCCTGCACCGCCACCGATAAAGATCATTTCGGCGTCAGTATCACGGGCAAAGAACTCACCGAACGGCCCCATCACGGTGACCTTATCACCCTCTTTAAGGCTAAAGACGTATGTCGACATCAAGCCAGGCGGATGATCAGTGCCCGGAGGCGGCGTAGCGATACGGATGTTGAACTTGAGGATACCCTTCTCATCCGGGTAGTTCGCCATGGAGTAGGCGCGAATCACTTCCTCGTTGCTCTTGTGGGAAATTTTGAACATATCAAATTTTTCCCAGTCGCCCCGGTACTCCTCTTCAATATCAAAATCAGAGAACTTGACATCGTAAGGCGGCGCAACAAGCTGGACATAGCCACCGGCACGGAAGGCAACTTCTTCACCCTCAGGCAGTTTTAGGTTCAGCTCTTTAATAAAGGTGGCCACATTGGGGTTAGCGATAACCTCGCATTCCCACTTCTTAACCCCAAAGACTTCTTCAGGCACTTCGACTTTCATGTCCTGTTTCACAGGTACCTGACAAGAGAGGCGCCAGCCCTCTTTCTTCTCACGCATGGTGAAGTGCGACTCTTCAGTGGGCAGGATAGAGCCACCGCCCTCTTCTACCCGGCACTTACACTGGGCACAAGAACCGCCGCCACCACAGGCGGAAGAGAGAAAAATGCCGTTAGCGGCAAGGGTATTGAGTAACTTACCACCGGCCTGCGTACTTAGGGTGTGCTCAGGGTCGCCGTTGACCTCGATGGTCACGTCCCCGCTACTCACAAGTTTGCTACGCGCTGCCAGAATGATCGCCGTTAAGCTAATAACGATGACCGTAAACATGACAACACCGAGCAAGATGACTGTTGTATCAACCATGTCGGTTTCCTATTGCTGGAGGTTTTCTATTACCCCGCGGTATTTCACACCGCGGGGAAAAACCGGCTCCGATTAAAGCTGAATGCCCGAGAAGGACATAAAGCCCAACGACATCAGCCCCACGGTGATGAAAGTAATGCCCAGCCCTTGCAGGCCACCCGGCACATCGCTGTACTTCAGCTTTTCACGAATACCCGCCAGGGCCGCAATGGCCAGTGCCCAACCGGTACCCGCACCAAAGCCGTAGACCACAGCTTCACCGAAGTTATAGCTACGCTCGACCATAAACAATACGCCACCAAGAATGGCGCAGTTAACGGTAATCAGCGGCAGGAATACCCCTAGCGCGTTATAGAGCGACGGCACGTATTTATCAAGGAACATTTCCATGATTTGTACCAGCGCGGCAATAACACCGATATAGGAAAGCAACCCAAGGAATGAAAGGTCAATGTTTTCAGCACCGCTGATTCCGGTCCAGGTCAACGCGCCTTCCTGCAGCAAGAAGGTATAGACAAGATTGTTAACGGGGACGGTAACCGTCAGCACCACAATAACCGCAATGCCCAGGCCAATCGCTGAGGAGACTTTTTTGGACACCGCCAAGAAAGTACACATCCCCAGGAAGAAGGCCAGTGCCATGTTTTCAACAAACACCGAGGCAACAAAAAGACTCAGATAATGTTCCATGTTACACGGCCTCCTTGGGTTGGGTGTTTTCCTTCATTTTGAACTCATTAGCTTCTACCTGCTCAGGGTTAACGGAACGCATCACCCAGATCAGTAGACCGATAATAAAGAACGCCGAAGGCGGCAGTAGCAACAGGCCATTGGGAACATACCAGCCACCGTTTTGGATGGTCTGGAAGATGGTAATACCAAATACGCTGCCCGACCCCAGCAGCTCGCGCACAAAGCCCACTACCATCAGTACAAAACCGTAACCCAGGCCGTTGCCGATACCGTCTAAAAACGACATGCCCGGGGTATTGGACATCGCAAAACCTTCCGCACGCCCCATGACGATACAGTTGGTAATGATCAGGCCAACAAACACGGAGAGCTGTTTGGACATCTCATAAGCGTAGGCTTTGAGAATCTGATCGACCACGATAACCAGCGAGGCAATAATGGTCATCTGTACGATAATACGAATCGAAGAGGGAATGTGATTCCTGATCAACGATACGAACAGGTTAGAAAATGCCGTTACGAAAATAACCGCCAGCGCCATAACGAGCGATACGCTCATACTGGTGGTTACCGCCAGTGCTGAACAGATCCCCAGAATTTGCAGCGCAATGGGGTTGTTGTGGAAAATCGGCGCCGTTAAAACGCCTTTTGCATTTACGTCCGCCATGATCAGGCCCCCTCAACGTCTTCGAAGTTGGTATCGGTGTCTTCGGCGTCTTCCGGCTCAGTGCCACTGCGGAATTTAGCCAAATAGGGACCGAAAGCTTCTTCGCTTAGCCAGAACTGCAGCATATTAGTGACGCCGTTACTGGTTAGCGTAGCGCCAGATAGCGCATCGACTTCGTATTCGTCACTGGCGCCGCCTTTGGTTAGGTGAATTGCCGGTGAGAGGTCGCCCTCTTCATCGTAAATTTTCTTACCTTCCCACTGTGCTTGCCAGCGCGGGTTGTTAACTTCAGCACCCAGACCTGGCGTTTCGCTGTGCTCGTAGTAGGTGATACTAACGATAGTATTGCCGTCACCCTCTACGGCCAGGAAGCCGCGCATTAAGCCCCACAGGCCTTGACCACGAATCGGCAGCACGATCTGTTCCGGGTCGTCTTCACTGCCAATCAAGTAAACCGTGGCGTAGTTTTCGACCCGTGATAGACCCGCGATGTCTTGCTCGCCGGAAAGCGTGCGACCCGAGGCAGGGTCACGAGCAGCTTCAAAGCTATCGTAGGTATCGGGATCAAACTCATCAGAGTACTCGCCCGTATCCAGGTCAACGACTCGAGCGGTGATCTCGTCGCTAAATACCTTTTCAACGTCCATACCCGGCTCATAAAGCTTGGCAACGTTTAAGATATTAGTTTTACGATCAAGCTCCTGGTTAAGCTGCTGCATGGGCCGCAAAGCAACCGCAGCGGTCGAGACGATGACGGAGCACACGATACACAGTGAGAACGCCACAATCAGGACTTTTTTGATGGAGTTGTTACCTTGTGCCATTAGGCAGTCTCCTCGGCCGGAACGCCGGTACGCTTCACGCGACGCTTAATGTTGGCCTGGACGAAGAAATGGTCAATCAGCGGTGCAAACAGGTTAGCGAATAGAATTGCCAACATGATGCCTTCCGGGAAAGCCGGGTTCACAACGCGAATCAAGACGGTCATCACACCTATCAGCGCACCAAACAGCAGACGACCTTGGTTGGTCATCGAGGCTGACACCGGATCAGTCGCCATGAATACCATACCGAAGGCGAAGCCACCAATGACCAAGTGCCAGTACCACGGCATGGCAAACATTGGATTCGAGTCAGAGCCGATCAGATTAAACAGCGTGCTGGTTACCACCATTCCCAAGAATACCCCCAGCATGATTCGCCAGGAGGCAATCTGCGTCCACAGCAGCACCGCAGCGCCGATAAAGATCGCCAGCGTCGAGACCTCCCCCACAGAGCCGGGAATAAAGCCAAGGAAAGCATCCCACCAGCTAAAGGCGTCGGTCAGCGCAGACATACCGTCCTGGAACGCCATAGAGAGTGCCGTCGCACCGGTATAGCCATCGGCGGCCACCCATACAGAGTCACCGGAGATTTGCGCTGGGTAGGCAAAGTAAAGGAATGCACGGCCGGTTAGCGCTGGGTTCAAGAAATTCTTACCCGTGCCACCGAAGATTTCTTTACCGATCACCACACCAAAGGTGATACCTAGAGCCACCTGCCACAACGGAATAGTGGCCGGAAGTATCAGCGCAAACAGCACCGAGGTAACGAAGAAACCTTCGTTAACTTCGTGGCCACGCTTGATAGCAAAGAGCACTTCCCAGAAGCCACCAACCACAAAGGTGACAAGATAAATAGGCAAGAAGTAGGTAGCGCCGAGGACAAAATTAGCCCAGAAACTGCTTGGGTCATGTCCACCTGCCAACGTCATCATAATGGCTTCACGCCAGCCAGCCATAGAGGCATAGCCTGCGTCGATGGCGGTGTTAGCCTGCCAGCCTGCGTTCCACATACCGAACAGCATGGCTGGGAAGGTACACAGCCATACGGTAATCATGATGCGCTTTAGATCGATACCATCACGCACGTGCGCGGTGGTTTTAGCCACGCTCGGCGGTGTATAGAAAATGGTATCTACCGCTTCAAATAGCGGATAGAACTTTTCGTACTTTCCGCCTTTGTGGAAATGCGGCTCGATATTTTGGAGTGTCTGTTGAATACCCATCATCAGGCCTCTTTCTCGATCATGGTGAGATTGTCACGCAGGATGGGGCCATATTCGTATTTGCCGGGGCAAACATACGTGCACAGCGCCAGATCCTCTTCGTCCAGCTCCAAACACCCAAGCTGCATGGCAACCTCAATGTCGCCCACGATCAGCGAACGCAGTAGCTGAGTCGGCATGATATCCAGCGGCATGACCGTTTCATATGCACCTACCGGCACCATAGCACGCTCGGAGCCATTGGTAGAGGTAGTCGGCGCATAGTTGCTCAGGCCTTTGATCTTGGAGATGTAGATCCCCAAGACCGAGTGGCGATTGGCACCAGGAGAGAGCCAACCCATAAACGTACGCTTGTTGCCTTCTTCCAGCAAGCTTAGTTGATTGCTGAAGCGACCAAGGTAAGTCAGTTTACCCTCAGCGGCAAAACCAGAGAATACAGAACCAGAGATAACGCGGGTGTCATCGGGTTTGATGACTTCGCCTGCCAGGAGTTCCTCCGTACTGGCGCCGACACGTGTACGGACCAAGCGAGGGTTTTCAGCGCGCGGGCCACCAATGGCGACCACTCGGCTCATATCCAACTTCCCTTCGACAAACAACTTACCGAACGCAATAACGTCCTGATAACCGATGTGCCACACTTTTTTATGCAGTGCGACTGGAGAGAGGTAGTGAATATGCGTGCCGACAAGCCCCGCAGGATGAGGGCCGGCAAAGCTTTCGGTTTTTACGCCGTCAATATCGCCACCCGGGATCGAGGCATTTTCGCCTGTACCCTTTTCGCCTGTACCATTCTCCCCTGTACATAAGAAGACGTTGCCCTCGGTCAGGCGCGCTAACACCTTGAGGCCATCTTCAAATGCCTGCGCCTGTTCATTAATGATCAGGGCAGGGTCAGGGCTAAGTGGATGGGTATCCACGGCGGTTACAAAAATATCGGCCGGGGTGCTATCAATGGCCGGCGTGCGTGAGAAAGGACGAGTGCGTAATGCAGTCCAGAGTCCCGACTCTACCAGTTGGTCGACAACGACCTGACGCTCAAGCTGCGCTATGGCATTACGATCGTGAGCAGCGAATTCAACCGCTTCCTCAGTTTCATCGACTTTGATTACGACAGATAGTAAACGACGTTTTTCGCCACGGTTTATTGCAAGCACTTCACCGGCAGCGGGCGCTGTATAGCGCACACCATCAATTTTCTTATCGGTGAAGAGCAATTGGCCCAGTTTGACCTTATCCCCTTCCTGGACTTCCATTGTCGGCTTCATGCCAACGTAGTCAGTTCCCAGGATTGCCACGTGGCGCACAGCCTGCGCATCTTCAATACGCTGCTCGGGCGCTCCCGTGATGGGGAGATCCAGGCCTTTTTTGACTTCGATCATAGTCTCGCCCAGTTGTTGGATCGGATATACGAAGGTATGGGGTTCGAATGCTTATGTTCTGCTCAGTGAATTGTTATTTTCTGCTCAGAGTGTTACCAGTCGGGCCCAAGCAGCACTTGAACCACCCCGAAAAATCCCTCGCATTATAAAGATAAGCGCGTCCAATGACCACATCCCTGAGGGTCGCCTAAAGTGTTATAGACAACGAAAAAAGGCTTTATTGAGATAAAAAAAACGCCACCCTAAGGTGGCGTTGGCAATAGCATTCAGCCGGACAGCCCCGCATAAGGGCAATCTAGCCTCCGCACGTCAGCGGGGAAGTTTCAAAAATCGGACGTTAGACATCTGCTGTAAAATACGTACAACTTGGCAACTGTAGCCAAATTCATTGTCATACCACATGTATACGACAGCGTGATGACCATTGGCGATGGTCGCTTTCGCATCGACAATACCGGCATGGCGGTTGCCGACAAAGTCCGACGACACCACTTCTGCAGAGTCAACAAAGTCGATTTGCTTCTGATAGGCTGACTCAATCGACATGCGCCGCAAATAGTCATTGAGTGCGACTGCATCGGTGGTTTTATCGAGGGTCAGGTTAAGAATCGCCATGGAGACGTTGGGGATCGGCACGCGAATGGCATTACCGGTCAGCTTACCTTCAAGCTCTGGCAGCGCTTTGGCTACCGCCTTGGCGGCGCCTGTCTCGGTCAACACCATGTTCAGCGCTGCACTACGGCCGCGACGATCGCCTTTATGGTAGTTATCGATAAGGTTCTGGTCGTTGGTATACGCATGCACGGTCTCTACGTGACCATTGACCACACCATACTCATCGTTAAGCACTTTCAATACCGGCACGATGGCGTTGGTGGTACACGATGCAGCGGAGACAATAAGATCGCTATCACCGATAGATTCGTGGTTAATACCATAAACGATATTCTTGATATCGCCCTTACCTGGCGCCGTCAGCAGTGCTTTGGCAGCGCCTTTACATTGTAGGTGCTGCCCCAGGCCCTCTTCATCACGCCAAATACCGGTATTATCCACAATCACTGCGTTATCGATATCGTACTTGGTGTAGTCAATCTCGCTGGGAGAATCGGCGTAAATGACTTGTATAACATTGCCGTTAACCGTCAGCGTACGCGCTTCAGCATCAACCATGATGGTGCCGTCAAAGGGCCCATGAACAGAGTCGCGGCGCAGTAGGCTGGCACGTTTTTCCAGATCTTTGGCCACATCACCACGGCCACGAACCACAATCGCACGCAGGCGCAGCAAGTTACCGCCACCGGCTTTCTCAATCATCACCCGCGCCAGTAGGCGGCCAATGCGGCCAAAACCATAGAGCACCACATCTTGTGGTTCGCCGGTGCTGGCGCCTGGCTGGTAGCCATCAATAATTTCGTGCAACTCTTTACGCAGAAAGGCGTCGACATCACCACCGCCCTGGCGCTTGAACATCACCGCCAGCTTGCCTATATCCACATGAGCAGGACCAAGGTTCAAAGCGACCATGCCCTTCACAATGGGGTAGGTATCCTCAACCAAGAGCTCAGTGCCCTCTAACTTGCGCACAAAACGGTGGTCTTTAAGGATACGAATGACCGAGCGTTTGATCAGCGAACGTCCGAACATGGTGGCAACGACATTATTCTGACGATAGAGCTGCCCTACTAACGGGATCATCTGCTCCGCCAAGGCTTCGTTGCCTTGCCATTCTTGAAAAACGTTTTCGAGCGCTTGCTGACTCACGTGCGGCCTCATCAGGTAGTGGAAACGGTGGGTGCATTATCCGGGGCGAGCTACGCGGCCGCAATGAATGGATAGTCGCACACCATGTAGGGGTATTACAGAAACGCCGATCTCACTACAAAACGACCTTATGGGAAAAGATTCAGCCGCTACCATCCGTCGCGGCACTCTAACTGAAACCGGTGATCGTGTATGATCTCCCTTCCGTTTCAGCGCAAAACGATATCTTGCTCATGCCGACATTCTCACTGCTCGAACCGCCCCAGCCCCAAGGGACTCGCGATACGCTCTACTGGACATCGCCGCCGGGCAGCGCGACGGCGCTGGCACTCTCCCGCGTTGCTGCTAAAGCCCCGCTATTGGTGATTACCCCCAATACGGCCAGCGCCCAGCGCCTGGAACAAGATCTCTACTTCTATAGCGATGTACCGGTACTGCCTTTCCCCGATTGGGAAACGCTGCCCTACGATAGTTTTTCGCCCCACCAGGATATTGTCTCGGCCCGGCTGCGCACCCTGCGCCAACTGCAAGATGGCGTGCGCGGTATTGTGCTGGTGCCGATCAATACGCTGATGCAGCGCTTACCCCCGGTTGAATATATCGCCGGACGGGTAATGACGCTTAAAGCCGGCGAGCGGTTAGATCGCGAAGGGTTTCGTGAATCGCTCTCCCGGGCGGGCTATCGCGCTGTCGAAACCGTGTATGAGCCCGGTGAATACGCCATGCGCGGTGCGCTAATTGACCTGTTTGCCATGGGCATGGACGAGCCGATCCGCATTGATCTATTCGATGATGAGATCGATACCCTGCGCCACTTCGATCCCGGCAGCCAGCGTTCCACTGACAAACTAGACGCCTTGGAGCTGCTACCTGCACACGAATATTCGTTAAGCCGCAGCGCGATCGCTTGTTTTCGCGAACAGTTTGAGACCTTGTTCGACGTTGACCCCCGCCAGTGCCCGCTCTACAACGATGCCCTGAAAGGCATTCCTTCACCCGGGCTTGAGCACTATCTGCCGCTGTTTTTCGAGCAGACCGCATCGCTGTTTGACCACTTAACGGACGATACCCGGGTAGCGCTACTGCCGGGCGTTTTTGATTCTGCAGAGCAGCACTGGCAGTCAATCGACGCCCGTTACGTTAACCTGGGTGTTGACCCCACACGACCGCTGCTGCCCCCACACCGGGCGTTTTTTCCGGTCAATGACGTATTCTCAGCAATTAAAGCCCGACCACGTATCGAACTTACTGAGGATAGCGAGCAGCGCCACGCGCAGCAGCCTGAAGCCGCGCCGCTCCCCACGCTGTCTATTAATGCTCGCGCCAAGCAGCCGCTTGCCGAGCTGTCGGCGTTTCTGCATGCCCACGCTCAAACCCGGGCGCTGTTTGTGGCGGAGTCCCGGGGCCGGCGTGAAGCGCTGGAAGAGATACTGGCGCCTCTCGGACTCGCCCTCCCCCACACCGATAGCTTCCACGACTTTCTCGCCAGCGGCCAACCCTATGCCATCACCGAAGGCTTGGTGGATAGCGGCCTATGGCTGAATAACCCAAGCGTTGCGGTGATTAGCGAAACCGAGCTGTTTGGCGACGTGGTACGCCAGAGCCGTCGGCGCGAAAAAGCCACCGACGACAACGAGCTTGCGGTACGTCACTTATCGGAGCTGCGCGAAGGCGCGCCAGTGGTTCACCAAGCCCATGGCGTTGGCCGCTACCTAGGGCTGGAAACCTTAGAGGCCGGTGGCCAGGCGAATGAGTTCCTGGCGCTCTCCTACGCCGATGGCGCCAAGCTTTATGTGCCCGTCGACAGCCTGCATATGATCTCCCGCTACAGCGGTGCCGGTGACGAACTGGCGCCGCTGCACAAACTAGGTTCGGATCAGTGGGAAAAAGCCCGCCGTAAAGCCGCCGAGAAAATTCGTGATACCGCCGCGGAACTGCTGGATGTCTACGCCCGCCGGGAAGCCCAGCAAGGGGTGGTCTACGAAGCGCCAGGCGAGGAGTACCTGCGTTTTGCAGGCAACTTCCCGTTTGAAGAAACCCCCGACCAGCACGCGGCAATTGAAGCGGTGATCAGCGACATGATCTCGCCACAACCCATGGATCGCGTGGTGTGCGGCGACGTCGGCTTCGGTAAAACCGAAGTCGCCATGCGCGCGGCGTTTCTGGCCGTGCAGTCTGGCCGTCAGGTGGTGGTTCTAGTACCGACTACCCTGCTGGCGCGCCAACACTTCGAGAACTTCCGCGACCGCTTTGCCGATACCGCCGTCAATATTGGCCTCATCTCGCGCTTTACCAGCGGCAAAGAGGTCACCCAGACGCTCGAGAGCATTAAAAGCGGCCAAACGGATATCGTCATCGGCACCCACAAGCTACTCGCTAAAAGCGTTGAGCTGCCCAAAATGGGCCTGCTGATCATCGATGAGGAGCACCGCTTTGGCGTTGCGCAAAAAGAGAAACTCAAAACGCTGCGCGCTGAAGTCGATATTTTAACACTGACCGCCACTCCTATACCGCGCACGCTCAATATGGCCATGAGCGGCATCCGCGACCTGTCGATTATCGCCACGCCGCCCGCCCGCCGCCTATCGGTCAAAACCTTTGTCCAGCAGCACGACGCCAGCATCATTAAGGAAGCCCTGCTGCGCGAAATACTCCGCGGCGGTCAGGTCTATGTGCTGCATAATGAAGTCAAAACCATTGAAAACAGTGCTGAAAAGATCCGTGAGCTGATCCCCGAGGCACGCGTGGGCGTTGCCCACGGCCAGCTTCCCGAGCGCAGCCTGGAACGCATCATGTCGGACTTCTACCACCGCCGCTTTAACGTGCTGGTATGTTCGACCATTATTGAAACCGGCATTGATGTGCCGAGTGCCAATACCATTATTATTGAGCGCGCCGATAAATTTGGCCTGGCGCAACTGCATCAGCTGAGGGGCCGGGTTGGGCGTAGCCACCACCAGGCTTACGCCTACCTACTGACCCCGCCACCCAAAGCGATGACCCGCGATGCCATCAAACGCCTGGAAGCGATTAGCGCTTCGGACGATTTAGGCGCAGGCTTTACCCTGGCCAGCCACGATATGGAGATCCGCGGCGCGGGTGAACTGCTGGGTGACGAGCAGAGCGGCCAGATGGAAACCATCGGCTACACGCTTTATATGGAGATGCTGGATCGTGCAGTGAAGGCCATTCGTGCCGGCAAAACGCCCAATATTGATGCGCCCTTCAATACCGGCGTGGAGATTAACCTCAACCTACCCGCGCTGATTCCCAATGATTACATTCACGATGTCCAGCAGCGGCTGGTCATGTATAAGCGGATCGCCAACACCCAGAGCGATAGCGAGCTTAAAGAGCTGCAGGTTGAGCTCATTGACCGCTTTGGCTTACTACCCGCTCCGCTTAAAAACCTGATTCGCCAGACCAAGCTGCGCCACCGCGCTGAGCAGCTCGGCATCAGCAAGATCGAGGCTGGGGAAAGCCGCGGTAGAGTACTGTTTGATAGCAGTACCCAAGTGGATCCGTTAACCCTGGTGAACCTCATTCAGACGTCACCCAAGCACTACCGTTTGGATGGATCTGACACCTTACGATTTGAATTACCAATGGAAAGTGTCGACAAGCGCTTCCAGCAGCTTGAAAACCTACTTAGCACCCTGAATCAAAAAGTAGCGGCGGCGTGACGCTTGGGGCAAAATTGCCAGTAACCAGCCGCTATTAGCAACAGTGGCCCCACAACGCGCAGCAGCAGTGAATCAACACATTAGGAACGACCATGAACATTCGCGATACCTTTACCCTCTGGGGCCCCACCAGCTTGGCCGTGCTATTAGCCGCCAGCCTGATTAGCCCCACTTATGCGCAGACGGTTGACGAGCAAGCCGACAGCCCAACCCAGGCGCAAGAACAGCAGACCCAGGAACAATCAGCCGAGGCGCCACAAGAGCAGGCCCAGGAAGTCAGTATCGACGCCGTCGATAGCGCTGCTCAGGTTGCCGACCAGGACGAGCTGCCCCGTGGCCACTTCCGCCTCCCCGAACAAGGCGACGTGATCGGCGAGCGTTACACTGTCGTGGTTGAAGACCCCAAGCAGACGCTGATTGATATCGCCCGCCGCCACAACATTGGCTACGAAGAGATCCGCATGGCCAACCCGGGCGTCAGCCTATGGGTACCGGGGGTAGGCACCGAGGTGGTGATCCCCGCCCAATACATTCTGCCGCCTGCGCCGCGGGAAGGCGTTGTGATCAACCTTTCTGAGCTGCGCCTCTATTACTACCCCGCCGATAAACCCGGCATCGTCGAAACCTACCCGGTTAGCGTGGGGCGTGAAGAGTTTGCCACTCCTGTCGGCATCACCCGCACGACGGTCAAGGTCAAAGACCCCGCCTGGGCACCGCCAGCGTCGATGCGTCGCGAAGCAGCTGAGCGTGGCGAACCTGCCCCGTCGGTGGTTCCACCTGGCCCACAGAACCCCCTTGGCGAGCACGCTATTCTGCTGGCCATGCCGAGCTATCTGATTCACGGCACCAACCGTCCCGATGGCGTGGGCATGCGGGTTAGCCGTGGCTGTATTCGCATGTACCCGGAAGATATCAAATCGCTTTATGAGCGCTTGCCCAGTGGCACCCAGGTCAACCTGATGGATGCGCCATTCAAAGCAGGCTTTGCTGCTGACGGCACGCTGTTTGTACAGTCGTTTCCGCAACTAGAAGAGAACGCGGAAGGTTTCGAACCCCTGCTTAACGCCCTGGAGCGCGTCACAGAGCTGACTGACAATGATGCTGAAATAGACGCCGAACGGATTCAGCGCGCCGTCGAAGCCCCTGACGGTCAATTTATTGCCCTCTTCGGCCCTCAGGCACCCGAGCCAGAACCCGAGCCTGTTGAACTGATCGACGAACTTAAGCTCAGCGTCAACCAGGACACTGATAAAGACGCCTAAACGACGCCTCTGCCGTATAAAAGCAACAAAAAACCCCGCCGAGGCGGGGTTTTTTGCGTAGCTAGTAAAATAACCTAATTATCTGACGCCTCAACTTACAGCGCCCTATTTTCGATCTATCTACTAACTACATTTTCCAGCAACTGCGAAGAGAGCCGGGCGACTCCCTCAGCAGCCCAAGCAGAATTACTTCTGCATGGAACGCTGGAACATACGGTTCATTTCTTCACGGTTCTGCTCAGACATCTGCAGAGCAGCCTGCGCATCGCGCTGGGCTTGGTTTGCAGTGTTCATTGCTTGTGAAGCCATGCTACGTGCTTCTGCAGCGTCAGCCTGTGCAGATTCTGCAGTCATGCGAACTTCTTCCAGCGCGCTGGTAGAAGCACAACCAGCAAGAATTGCCAGTGAAGCGGCAGCAGCAGTCATCTTCAGAGTAGTTTTCAGAGTCATAATGTTCTCCTTGAGTCGTCCTTGGGTACTACATTAAGGGTATGACAAAGGTAAGGCTAGTCACTTAAATCAGAATAAGTTCTTAGCTTAAATTTGTCTACCTGCGGTGCAGGTTCTTGTCAGTGACTTGTGCTGCGAAGCACGCAAGTCAAACGCTGTTTTATAATAGACCACAGCGGTTGTCTATAGCCACTTATTTAAAACCTCGAACTTCCATCAACGGCAATAGCTTAACGGATCACTACGCGAGTGCCAACACCCACTAGCGCGGCCAAGCGATCAATTTGCTCGTTAGTCACGGCGACACACCCTTGGGTCCAATGATAGCGCCCGTGAATATCGGGATCCGCGCTACCCAGACCGTGTATCCCGATCGCCCCACCCAGTGCGGTGTTTTGCGGCGGGTGACCATAACGTCGATAGTAGTCGAAGTAATCATCATAGTCAGCTTGGGAATAAATGCCTTTTTCCAGCGCCATTCTAGCGTGCACCGGCGTTGGGTAATCAATGCCAATGAAGGTACGCCACTGGCTTTCATAATTAAAACGATTGATATGAAATTCACCCATGGGAGTCACATTATCGCCGCGAACCCGTTGGGTTTTAGCCCCAGCGCGGCCAAGCGAAATGGGCGCAAACCGCTCCAGTAGCGCATTGCCACGAAAGACGCTAAGCGTCGCCTCTTTATCATCCACCAGCACCCACAGCTCGTTGCTATGGCGCGGTACATGGGCGCGGCTAAGCATTGTCTCTACAAGATCCGTTGAGGCAGACTGACCAGGCCCGGCAGGCGCGGTGACGGCAGCGCTGGCCACGGCCGGCAAACTCAGTGCCATGGCTAAAAATCGACGGCGATTAACTAAAAACATGAAAGCTCTCGAAACAGGTTAGCCCGTGATTGACCGACTGGGCACATCTGCTGGCTGTTATACCTTATTCCCACATCCGCCGTTAGTAATTTCGTCATGGTCACGACTGACGCACCCCATAAGCCATTAGCTACAAACCACTGATAAAACCCCATTAAACGCCCTGCAACTCTTCCATACTGGCCGCTATATGGCGTATTTCAGAATTATGCCCTTGAGCCAGGGCGTTGAAGAATTCCTCTTCAGGCTCAATTTTCGCACGCGAAGCACGATGCTCATAAAGCCCTTGAAGACGCTGGTGCGAAGACGTTGCCGTCCTCATCGCATCCTCTAAGGAGCCTGCTATCGTTTGCTCTGCCAGGCGATCCAGTTCAGGCGGCTGGGGGAAATCGCTCGAATCATCGAACCATAATTCCAGCACCTCTGACTGATTAGAGCCATCATGAAAGAGCGCTTCAAGGCCCGTTTTCATCTTTAGCTCGCGACTGGCTAGGTAATTAAAGGCCATCTGCAGGCGCTCATTGTCTGCCTTTTCAGCGGCCTCGCTATACTGTGCCGCCATCCGCGCATGAAAACCAGCGGCCCATTTGACTAAATCTTTGACTTGGTTGTAGCGCATTATAATCTCCTCTCCTGACGACTGAGCGTTGCCTAACACTCACCACTCCAAACTGGTTTCGCGCAGCGCATCAATTTCACGCTTGGCGGCCTGGAGATTATCCAGCAGCTGCTGACGCAAACCGGTTGAGTTACCCACTGCAATCATAGCCGGGTTGTGCGTCGGACGCCGGGCGGCTCCATCGTCACTATGCAGACGCTCAAGCTGCACCACCAACCAATTCAGCCAGCTTTCCGGCTGAGCCGCTAAGTCGCGCAGACGCTGTAATTCGGCTAAAGCAGGGCCTTCCTGGGCCAGCAACACCGTCCAGCGATGGTCAGACAAGCGGGCGTGCTCAGTAACTTCTCGCAGCAGCGACTCCAGCGCCAGCTCAAAAAGCGCTAAAGCACTCTCCTCCAGCGCCATTTGCCGCGCCGGGGCATGTTCATCATCCCCCGCCGACAAAGCAGCTAATAGCTCCGCTTGGTAGAGCAGTTGGTTGGTTCGTGACCGTGCATTCACTTGCGCTTGTCCTCCACGTGCCATTTACCGGCATCAAACATAGCCTTCCAGCCGGTGGCCTTGCCCTCTTCGTCGGTCATCACGTACTGCTCTTTACTCTTACGCGAGTAACGGATCTGCGCCGGGCGGCCATCGGGATCTTCGCTGGGTGCCTTGAGAATAAAGTGGTACTTATCAGGCAGCTCATCGGCGTGCGCTTTAAGCTCTTTCACCAGCGGCGGTCGCGTTTCACGATTTTTCGGAAACTTGCTGGCGGCCAAAAACAGTCCGCTTGCTCCGTCACGTAGCACATAGTGGTCGTCAACTTTTTGACAAGCCAACTCCGGCATGGGGATCGGATCCATTTTAGGCGGCGCCACTTCCCCACTCTTTAACAACTTACGGGTGTTCTTACATTCGCTGTTAGTGCAGCCAAAATACTTGCCGAAGCGGCCAGATTTCAACTGCATTTCAGAGCCGCACTTGTCGCATTCTATAATCGGGCCGTCGTAGCCCTTGATCTTGAATTTGCCGCTCTCCACTTCGTAGCCGTCACAATCGGGGCTATTACCGCAGATGTGCAGCTTACGCGTTTCGTCGATCAGATAGTTATCCATCGCCGTGCCACACTTGTGGCAGCGACGCTTGGCACGCAGCGCATCCGTTTCGGCCTCTTCGCCCGCGTCTTCGGCCACTGCCTCTTCGCCTGGAATCAGGTCAATGGTGGTTTTGCAGCGCTCTTTGGGCGGTAGGTTATAACCGCTACACCCCAGGAAAACCCCGGTAGAAGCGGTACGAATCTGCATATGACGACCACAGCTCGGGCAGTCGATATCCGTTGGCACCGGCTGATTAGGCCGCATACCATCTTCGCTCTCTGCCTTGGCCAGCTCTTCACGAAACTCGCCGTAGAAGGCATCCAACAGGGCCTGCCAGTTACGCTCGCCTTCAGCGACTTCATCCAGGCCATCTTCCATGCGGGCGGTAAACGAAAAGTCCATCAAATCAGGGAAGGACTCTTTCAACCGCTCGGTAACGATATCGCCCAGTTTTTCGGCGTAGAAGCGGCGGTTTTCCAACTTCACATAGCCGCGATCCTGGATCGTCGAAATAATCGAAGCGTAGGTAGAAGGACGGCCGATCCCCTGCTTCTCAAGCTCCTTCACCAGGCTTGCTTCGGTATAGCGCGGGGCAGGCTTGGTAAAGTGCTGCTGGGGGTCAAGTGCTTCCAGCGCCATGGGCGTGCCCTTAGGCAAGTCAGGCAGGCTCTGGTCTTCATTTTTACCACTGGGCTTCATCACCCGAGTGTAACCATCAAACTTCAAGACGCGGCCTTTTGCACGCAGTTCATAGCCATCGACTTCTACGCTGAGCGTACTCGACAGGTACTCTGCAGGGGTCATTTGGCAAGCCACAAACTGACGCCAGATCAGCTCGTAAAGGCGCTCCGCATCGCGCTCCATCCCGGCCAGATCGGAGGCCTTTCGTTCAACGCTGGAGGGGCGAATCGCCTCATGGGCCTCTTGGGCGCTTTCTTTACTGCTGTAGCGATTAGGCGCTTCTGGTAGGTAGCGCTCGCCGAACTCTTCACCGATATAACTGCGAACACTCTCCACCGCATCTTTCGACAAGTTGGTGGAGTCGGTACGCATATAGGTGATGTAGCCCGCCTCATAGAGGCGCTGAGCCATGGTCATGGTCTTCTTGACTGAGAAGCCTAACCGGCCACTCGCCGCTTGCTGCAGCGTAGAGGTAATAAAAGGCGCGGTGGGTTTTGAGCTAGTGGGCTTATCTTCCCGGGAGGTAATCGCCAGCTTGGCTTTGCGAAGCTGCTCAATACGCGCCAAGGTGTCTTTTTCGGAGGTGGGCTTAAAGGCTTTGCCATCCTGACGAACCAGAGCAAACCGCACCAGCTCTCCCTCGGGAGAGGCCAAATCCGCGTGTACATCCCAAAACTCTTCAGGAATAAAGGCGCGAATTTCACGCTCGCGCTCGACAATCAGACGTACCGCAACTGACTGTACACGGCCGGCCGACAGCCCACGCGCCACCTTCGCCCACAATAGAGGCGAGAGCATAAAGCCCACAACACGATCCAGGAAGCGCCTGGCCTGCTGCGCTTCCACCCGCGGTATATTGAGCGCACCAGGCGCCTTGAAGGCGTCTTGAATAGCGTTTTTGGTGATTTCGTTAAACACAACGCGCTTGTAACGGCTGTCATCGCCACCGATGGTCTCGCGCAGGTGCCAGGCAATGGCCTCCCCTTCGCGGTCCAAATCCGTTGCGAGATAGACAGCATCCGCTTTCTCAGCCAGCTTTTTGAGTTCGGCAACGACTTTCTCTTTTCCGGGCAGCACCTCATAGCGGGCTTCCCAGCCGTTGTCGGGGTCGATCCCCATCCGCCGAATCAATTGATCCTGGCTTTTACGCTTTTTATATTCTGCTTTCTCTTCCGCCGACATCTTGCGTGTCGCTGCGGCCTGGCGCGCGCGCTCCTTGGGATCGGAGGCTGCCTTACCCGAGCCGCTGGTCGGCAGGTCACGAATGTGACCCACACTCGACTTCACGATGAAATCGTTGCCGAGATATTTGTTAATCGTCTTCGCTTTCGCTGGCGACTCGACGATGACCAGTGACTTGCCCATAGTGCTCCACTTTCCTAATGCACGGACTGTCTAGCGCGTGCTCTGAACTCGGTGCCGTATCGCCGGGATGAAACCGCCCGTTAAAAAGATACGGATGAAAAAATGCGCCTACCCTACCCCAGCCCTAAGCTAAGCGCCAGTAGCAACCATGGTGTAGGGAGAATCCGTAGATTTTAGGCAACCAAGGTTATATTTCAGGTAAATAGTAGCTAGACACTAGACTGCCACCAGCGTTACAGCAACCCAAAAACGATTGAGACAAACAAAGCGCCCCCACCAAAGAGGCGGGGGCGCAGTGAGCTAACGCACTGTTTTAGCGCTTACGCGGGGTCTTTCGACGACCGGCAGTACTAGCGGGTTTCGCCGTTGGCTCAGTTGACTCCTCGCCATTGGAAGACGATTTAGAGGTCGCTTCAGTTGCTGGCTTAACGGATGCCAATTTAGCGGCTTCTGCAGGCTTAGCTTCTGCAGGCTTAGCTTCTGTGGGCTTATTGGCTGCTGGTTTAGCTGTAGCAGCGGTCGCTTTAGGCTTTGCGGCTGCTTTAGGCTTAGCAGGCACGGCTTCAACCTTGCCGGCGGTCTTCTGGGCAGCGGCGGGTTCAGTAGTTTTTACTGGCTTACTGGGCCTGGCTTTATCAAACAGCGCTTTAACTTGAGCAAAGCGCTCAGCGGCATGCTCTGAGAGCTCCCCGCTAGCGGCGAAAACGTGCTCCAGGTGGCTCACATGGCCATCGATATCGTCATTGCTCTGCCCTGCGAGCAAATTAGGCAGCGAATTCAACGCCTGCTCGCGATCCAGTTTCAAGATAAAGAACTGCTCACGTACCAAGTTTTTAAAATCACTCAGCTTGATACCCGGTTCAAGCTCTGCACGGGAGGCGCGCAGCCGCTTAAAGTTACGCTCATCCGTGGCGGGGGCACCACCCAGTACATAGATAAGCGAGCGCATGACTGCTTCATGGGCGCTGCCTTTTGCGATCTTATCGCGCAGCTCTTCCTGACGCTGTTCAATGAAGCGACGATGCTCGGGCTCAGCGCCTGGGCGGCGACGATGTACATGGGCATCGCCATAGAGGCCAACGGCGGCCTGCAGCAGTGGCTGACCGTAGATATCCATAAACATTTTTTCAGTGCTGCTATCACGCAGATCGCGCATCGCATTGAGGCTGGCGACCAGTTGGTCAGAGCCCATGGTTTCAAGCGCTTTGAATAGATTGTCTTGAGAGACCGGATGACGGTTTTTACGCACCGATTCGGCCATCACCGGTAGCGGTACAGAAAGCGGGTTACGATCTGAAAGCAGCTTGTAGCCCAAGCGAATCGGATGCATACGACGAAT
Organism: Halomonas sp. AOP13-D3-9; assembly: GCF_052379125.1. Classification (NCBI taxonomy): domain Bacteria; kingdom Pseudomonadati; phylum Pseudomonadota; class Gammaproteobacteria; order Oceanospirillales; family Halomonadaceae; genus Halomonas; species Halomonas sp. AOP13-D3-9. Next base: position 134,340 of record NZ_JBQSYH010000011.1, read on the forward strand.
AAAGCGGGCAGCTTCCGGCGTCATAATGGCTTTTAGCCAGGGCTGCATAAAGAGCCGATACAATCCCAAATTGATTTCCGAGATACGCGCCACGGTGGCAAAACGACGGTCATCCTCCGGCTTGTGCATTACTGCCTGATCTAACTCTTCAAAATTACGCGGCATAAATTCGAGCAAATAATCACGCTCGAAAAGCTCAGCGTCTTCGCCCTTTTCGGCCGGGGATATGGAGGTCTCATACAGGCCTGGCGGCAGTACGTCGATGTAATCCATATTAGCGGTGAATTCGGTATGCTCTTTGCGCGACACACTGCCCGAAACAAATATGCCTAAGTGACCGGTGGTATCGTGCTGGCAATAGACGATGGTTTGCTCGTTGGCGATGATGTCGTCGGTGTTCTCATATAGATCACGAATCCAGCCAAGGGCTTGGGGCGGCGGGGTAATATCGTCCCCACGCGAGCAGAATACCACCACTGGCGAGCGCACGTTACGCAGGTCGATGCGGCGTCCATCACGGGTCACCAGCTGCGCGGTAGAGAGTCGATTACCGACAAACAGGTTATCGACAATATACTGAATCTCTTCACCGCCAAGTACGACGTGACCGCCCCACCAGCGTTCAAAATCGAGGTATCGGCCCGCTTCGGTATCGATGTTGTCGTAAAGGTGATACTGCTTTTTCCAGTAGGTATTAGCCGGGTTCAAGCGCTCAAAATTCTGCACCAGCCACGCGCCGTCAAACAGGCCGTCACCAATATCACTCGTCAGTGCGGTAATCCAGCTGCCCCCGGCCATACCGCCGGTATAGCGCATCGGGGCTTTGCCGTGCTCACCGGCCCAGTAGGAGAGCGGCGCACCGGCAATCAGGATAGGTCCGAATACGTCCGGCTCTAACGCCGCCGCCATCATGATTTGCCAGCCCGCCTGGCAATTGCCCACCACCATCGGTTTTTCGGTGGTTTCGGGATGAAGCTCGATCACATGGCGCAGAAAGGCAATTTCCGACTCAACCACGTCTTCGACAGTTTGGCCCGGCTCTGGAAACGGCAAAAAGCCAATAAAATAGCAGGGGTGTCCCGCTTTGAGCGCCACGCCCAACTCGCTGTCCGGCTTAAATCCACCAATCCCTGGCCCGTGTCCCGCACGTGGGTCCACTACCACAAAAGGACGCTTTTGAGGATCAATGTCTGTCCCTTCGCGAGGCAACACGCGCAACAGCTCATAGTTGGTCGGCCGCGGTAATGTACGACCATCCATCAGCACTTCGGTATCAAATCCCAGCACATTGGGCTTGGTTTGCTCCATGTGCTCAAGGTATTGATTACCCCGTTCGCGCATCACATCCAGATAGAGAACGCTGCGCTCCATGCTATCGCGCCAATAACCAAAAGCGGCGCGCCCAAATCCAAACGGGTCGAAAACAGCAGCGATCGCATCACTACCAGGCGTGGTGGAATCATTTTTGTGCTGCAACCAGGCGTTTGTAAAAGCGCTGACTGGAAACATAGATGTGGTCAAAGGATTGGCAAGAAAGTTCATAGGGTCTCCCATTGGGTTGATGCACAAGCACCAGACCCGAAAGCAATGATGCTGCAATGCAATATAGTCTAGGCCACTACGTGCGCGGCGTCGATCATTAACCCTGATAATTACGCCTTATGCGACTAATGAGGCCCTGTTTAGGCAGTGCCAAAGATTCAGTGGTAGCATGCTTTGCCCTGGCGATGAAGCCTGATTTTGATATTAATTCCTACGTCGATATAGGACGTTGACTACGAGGTTGCCATGTCATCCCCTAATCTGATCTATCGCCTTACATTTAGACAGCTGCAGGTCTTCCAGGCAGTACATCGGCAGCGCTCTTATTCTCGTGCGGCTGATCAACTGGGGCTTACCCAGCCGGCGGTGAGCGCGCAAATACGTCAGCTTGAACAGGTACTGGGCCAGCCACTGTTTAACTATGCGGGCAAAACACTCCACTCGCTTCCTGCCGCCGATACCCTCGCCCACTCGACGCGAGAAATATTTGGCCAGCTGTCGCGGCTGGAAATGAATTTATCGGACATTAACGGCAAAATAAGCGGCGAACTCAATATCGCCGCGGTTTCCTCGGCCCAATATGTAGTGCCCTACTTACTCGCCCGTTTTCGTGCCCACTACCCTGAGGTACACGTGCGCTTAAAGGTGTGCAACCGCCGCCAGGCACTTGAACGGCTGACCGAGCAGCAGGATGATCTGGTCATTATGGCAATGGTTCCTGAAGATGACCGCTTAGTCGTCATGCCGATTATTGATAACGAACTGATCGCCGTGGTCTGGCCCGATCACCCGCTGCTTTCGATGCCGCAACCCTCGTTAGCAGACTTCGCTCGCCACTACGTGCTAATGCGCGAACCCGGCTCTGGTGTGCGCAATGCCTTTGAGCAAATGGCCGCCAACCAGCAGGTCGCCCTTCCCCACTGTATTGAGCTAGGCACCAATGAAGCGATCAAAGGCGGTGTTATGGCCCACTTGGGTGTCGCCGTGCTGCCGCGCTTGGCGGTACAGCTGGAGCTAGAGCAGGGGTTGCTTTTTGAACTGGGGTTGCCAGATTTTCCCATCCACCGGTCTTGGTGCACGGTCTATACCCGAGAGCGCTTACCCACTCCGGTTGCTGAGCTCTTTTTAAGCTTTGTTCGTGAACACTTACCCGACTACCGCCGCCATTTTCAGGCACCTTCAAGCCCCTTGCCCAGCCACGGTGTCGCCTGTTTACCAATACTTTCACCCTGAAGGCGAGTAACGGTTTACGGTGTCTTGTAGACACCGAGATATGTTACATTAGTGGTAACTAGCGCGATTAAATCTTGGGCGCACTTCGTATTAATTAGGTAACAATTGGCAGGCTTGGAAGGATCAACGCCCTTTCATGCCTTCGGCCTACCGCACAGAAGAGAGGCTCTGTCCCTATGAGCAATAACCCCTCGCAGCGCGTGTCCAGCGGTGAAAAATACCGTAATGAACATGGCATGTCGGTGATCAAGGATGGCATGAAGCAGCGCAAAGCGCAGCCAGAGGCCCCTTCTGTTGAGCTTGAACGCAAACCCAAGTGGTTACGGGCGCAGATCCCTGGGGGCGAACGCTTTGAGGCGGTCAAGAAAAATGTTGCCACCCATCGGCTAAGCACTGTTTGCGCTGAATCCCACTGCCCTAACATGGGCGAATGCTGGAGCAACGGCACCGCCACTATCATGCTAATGGGCTCGGTATGTACCCGCGCCTGTCGATTCTGCGCGGTGGATACCGGCAACCCCCAGGGGTGGCTAGACCACGAAGAGCCTGAAAACACGGCCAAGTCGGTTGAGCTCATGGGGCTGCGTTATATCGTCCTCACCTCGGTTGACCGTGACGACCTCGACGACGGCGGTGCCACCCACTACGCCAACTGCATCCGCGCGATCAAGGCGCGCACGCCAGAAGTGGTAGTGGAAGCTTTAACGCCCGACTTTGACGGTGAACTGACCGCGATCGAACGCGTCGTCGATTCTGGCCTGCAGGTATTTGCCCAGAATGTGGAGACCGTCGAACGGCTAACTGGCCGCGTGCGTGACCGGCGGGCGGGCTACCGCAAAACCCTCGATGTACTCGCCCATGCCAAGCGCTACCGCCCTGACATCATCACCAAAACCAGCCTGATGCTGGGCCTGGGTGAAACCGACGAAGAGATTTTGCAAACCTTTGACGATCTTCGTGAGATCGGTGTGGACATCGTCACACTCGGCCAATACCTACGCCCGACCAAAAACCACCTATCGGTGGAGCGCTGGGTGACGCCTGAAGAGTTTGATCGCTACCGCGAGATTGGCCTGGAAAAAGGCTTTATGGAAGTACCTTCTGGCCCGCTGGTACGCTCCAGCTACCGCGCGGATCGCGTGTTCGAGAAAAATAACCTAGGGCTCGCCTCACCTGCAGCGATTCCCGGTCAGGAGCAGGAAGCGAACCCCAACCTGATTCCGGCAATGAATGTGGGTTAACACCCAACCGCTCAAGCCGCTATCAACCACGATTAAGCTTTCAAACACGATTAAGAGGGCAGCCCCCTCTTAATTGTGTTCATTTCTGATTATAACGGCCATTCCTGACCTGTCACCAAACCACGCTTTAAACGCATCGCTAATGCTTCGGCCAGTTGTTCCCCTACCCGATGGTCGCTTGGCAATGCCACCAAGTCAGCCAACTTCGTCATCGGCATACCCGCATAGCCGCAGGGGTTAATGCGCAAAAAAGGCGCCAAGTCCCCGTCTACATTTAACGCCACGCCGTGAAAGCTAGCACCCCGCCGAATACGCAGGCCAAGTGAAGCAATCTTCGCCTCACCTGCTTCCGTCATCACATAAACACCGGGCGCATCGGGCCGTGCTCGGGCGCTCACACCATAGTGGCTCAACACATCAATCACGGCATTCTCCAATGCAGTGACTAAATCACGCACGCCTATTTTACCCCGCCGCACATCCAGCAGTGGGTACAGCACCACCTGCCCCGGCCCGTGGTAAGTAACTTGCCCCCCGCGATCAACCTGCACCACCGGAATATCACCGGGCAGCAGAAGATGTTCAGGCTTGCCAGCCTGCCCTTGGGTAAACACCGGGTCGTGCTCGACCAGCCAGAACTGGTCAGGGGTTTGCGCATCCCGTGTATCGGTGAGCGTACGCATCGCCTGCCAAACCGGCAGGTAGGCTTGGTGACCCAAATCGTGTAACTCAATCGGTACGGCGTTGTCCACGCTCACACCACCATATGCACACGGCCAGTAGCCTTGAGGTCGTCGAACAACTCTTTAATATGCTGCTCTCCGGTCGCTCTTATCACCACACGTACCGATTGAAAACGGCCATTGCGGCTATCGACCACCTGCATCGCTGTTGCATCGAAATCGGGGTCATGACGCACAATTACCTGGCACACACAGGCAGGAAAATCTTCGGCGGCATCACCGACAACTTTTAACGAGTAATCACAGGGAAAAGTGATCTTAGGCGGCTCTTGAGCCGCCGGTTGGCGCAAATCACGCAGCCCCTGAGGAGCATCTTTTTTCATAACAAGCCTATTTCGCAAAGATACCGCTCACGATGGAACTCATCAGTGTTCAGTTCGTAGAGCGGATTAATCGGTAAAATTACTAATCAGATTACTAAAAAAGCGCTGCACCTGATCGAACAGACGCTTGAAAAGACCACCCTCTTCGATGTTTTCCAGCGCGACCAAACGACGCTCACCGACCACTTCGTCACCTAAATGCACTTCCAGCGTGCCGACCTCGTCACCAATGGCAATCGGTGCCTGCAGATCTGGGTTGAGGTTGAGACGCGCTCGCAGCTCCTCGTTGCGGTTGCGCGGCAGGGTCATAAACACTTCTTCATCCACCCCAACACGCAGCTCATTGTTTTCGCCGCCCCAAACCCGCGGGGTTGCCAGTACGGCGCCGCGCTCATAGAGCTTCATGGTTTCGAAAAAGCGAAAACCGTAGCTGAGCAGTTTTTGGGTTTCTTGGGCGCGCGCTTCATCGGAATTGGTGCCCATTACCACTGAAATCAAGCGCATATCGTCACGCTTAGCTGATGATACCAGGCAGAACCCCGCTTCCGTGGTCCAGCCGGTTTTCAAGCCATCCACGGACGGGTCACGCCACAGCAGACGGTTACGGTTGGGCTGGTCAATACCACCATAGGAGAACGTACGATGGGAGTAAATTTCGTAGTGATCGGGGTAATCATTAATGATGTGCTGAGATAAACGCGCCAAGTCATGGGCCGTTGAGTAGTGATTTTCGGCGGGCAAGCCAGTGGCATTCTGGAAGTTGGTATTAACCATGCCCAAACGGGTGGCATGTTGGTTCATCAAATCGGCAAACGGCGTCTCGCCACCCGCCAAGTGCTCTGCCATGGCGACGCTGGCATCGTTACCCGACACAATAATGATGCCGTGGAGTAGATCATCCACCGACACTTGATCACCCACCTCAATAAACATTTTCGAGCCGCCGGTACGCCACGCTTTTTCACTAATATTGACCATATCATCCGGCTTGATAGTGCCACGATTAAGCTCACGCTCTACCAAGTAAGCCGTCATCAATTTGGTCAAACTCGCCGGAGGCAAACGCTCATCGGAATTGTGCTCGGCCAAGATACGGCCACTGTTAGCATCCATCAGAATCCACGAACTTGCCGCTAACTGAGGGGCTGAAGGGATAATGTTCTGCGGCTGTGGAATTACCGGTTGAGGCGTTGACTGGGCACTGGCAGGCACGGCAACCGTCGCCATAACAGCAAAGAGGCACAGGCGTGCAGAGCGACCAATGGATGTAAACACGTTCATAACGTCAGTCTCACTTACTTGAAAGCTTACTTGAAAAGCTTATTTGTAAAAAACGGCGGCGCGTAAGACGCGCCACAGGAAATAAACAGGGATGAATTATCGCACAACAAAGACCTGGGGAAACCCTGCTTGGCGCAGTGTTTCTCGCGCTTGGGGTTCTTGGCTTGGAGCAATGGGCCCCACTTGAACACGATAAACGTCAGCGTCGCTCATAATACGCACCGCGTGGGGCTGCTCACCTTGTAAACGCTGCTGCAACTGCTGAGCGCCTTCAGAATTACCCAGCGCCGCAATCTGTAAATACACAGCGTCGCCTGCTTCTTCTTGGCTTGGCGCCGACTGAGGTGCTGGTGCTTGTGGCGACGGAGCGGCCGAATGGGTTGTAGGCGCCGCCGGGCGATCAGCCTCACGGGGAGTGTTTGCAGCCACTGGCCGTGCCTGTTCAGATACCCTTGCTTGTTCGGATGCCCTTGGCTGAGGAGCAGCGTTGCCGCTCCCGCCATGCTCGGCTAGCCACTGCTCAGGGTTGATCGCTTCAACTTTAACGGATCCGGTACCATTATCGAGAAAGCCCAGGCGTGCAGCGGCCGCGTAAGAGAGATCGATCTCCCGGTCGCTATGGAAGGGACCACGGTCATTCACTCGGACGATGACCGACCTCCCGGTATCCAGGCTAGTCACCCGCGCAAAAGTGGGCAGAGGCAGCGAACGGTGCGCCGCCGACATTTTATACATGTCGTAGATTTCACCGTTTGACGTTGCGTAGCCATGAAATTTTTCGCCATACCAGGATGCGGTACCGCGTTTCTCATAGCCCGTTGCATCCGGCAGCACGTGGTAGGTTTTCCCCCACACTTCATAAGTTGAGCGATTGCCTGTACGGGAGGGCTGCTCAATACGCGGCTCAGCGTCAGGCACCTTGGCAACATCCGGTGGCTCAAGCGGATAGGCATCACCGCTCATGGCATAGCGACCACCGCTAGTATTGGCCGCCGCTGGAGCAGGTGCTGACGCTTGATTAGCGGAGCTGGGCGCGTCTACTCGCTGAGTATCATTACTAGCACAGCCGCTGACCAGCGCCAATAAGGCAATCGCTCCGCCCGCTCGCTGGGTCATCGTCAGTTTGCTTTTCATGCCCCGTCCTCGTGTAGCTTATCGTGCCGTTCGGCAATCGCTTCGGCCAACTCGGCGACGGCCATGGCATAGAGGTGACTATGGTTATAGCGGGTAATCACGTAAAAATTATACTCGCCAAACCGGTAACGCGTCTCCCCATTGGCGAACTCGAGCGCCAGCGGCACCACCCGCAAACTATCATCGAGTGGCTCGTCAGGCTCAAGCCCATGCGTGGCCAACTGAGCAACACTCACCGCGGGAGGCGATGTTTGATTAAAAGAGAGCTCCTGCAGAAGTTCAACTGGCATGACGTCAGGCCCGCTGGCCTGGTGGTAGATATCCCCCTCCGGCTGCCAGTTGTGCTCGGCAAAGTAATTGGCAACGCTGCCAATGGCATCGACCGGGTTTTCCCAAAGATCACGCCGTCCATCGTCGTCAAAATCGACGGCATAAGCTTGATAACTGGTGGGAATAAATTGCGGGTAACCCATGGCGCCCGCGTAAGAGCCGCGCAGCTCAGTAGGGTCGACCTGCTGCTCATAGGCGATGCGTAAAAAGGCCGCTAGCTCACCGCGAAAAAAGGCTCCTCTTGTCGGGTGATGAAACGCCAGCGTGGCCAGCGAGTCCAACACGCGGTGCTCGCCTTTGTGCCGTCCATAGTAGGTTTCAACACCAATAATGGCGGTAATGACTTCCGCGGGTACGCCGTAGGTGCTTTCCGCTCGCGCCAAGGCATCAGCATGCGCGTCGATAAATGCTGCGCCTTCGTCAATACGCTGCTGGGTCAGAAAAATAGCGCGGTACTCATACCATTTTAGGCGGCGCTCAGCGGCCCCTTCCATCGCATCTAACACGCTTTGGGTATAATTCGCCTGCTGCAGGATTTCTTCGAGCCAAGCTTGGGGCAGGCCTTGCTCGACCAGCTCTTCCATTAGCGCCTGACTGTCAGCATTTTGTTGGGGTGCAAAGTCCTGATCGGCAAATGCCGCGGTCGTTGCCCAATACATCAACGCGGCCAACACATAGCAGCTCGTCTTCCCTTGAACCTTTTTCATTGGTTCTCCACTCCTGAGCTATTCATTCCACAATCATCCATGCCTGAGCTTTCCATTGACGAGCAAAAATTGACAAGCAAAATAGACGTTTGAGCAGGGCAATGTCGCTAGCGTGATAGCAGCCGACGATGCGCATGTATCGACATGAGAATACCGAAACCCGCTAACAAGGTCACGCTTGAGGTACCGCCATAACTCACTAACGGCAGCGGCACGCCCACAACAGGTAGAATGCCACTGACCATCCCCATATTGACAAACACGTAGATAAAAAACGTCAAAATGATACTGCCCGCCACCAACCGGCCAAACGTATCCTTAGCAGCGCTAGCCATCCACAGTCCACGACTAATAATTAGTAGGTACAGACACAATAGAACCAGCATACCTACCAAACCAAACTCTTCACCCAAAACGGCAATAATGAAATCCGTATGCCGCTCAGGCAAAAACTCAAGCTGTGACTGGGTACCCTGCAGCCATCCTTTGCCCCATAGCCCACCACTGCCAATGGCCGTGGTCGACTGGATGATATTCCAACCAGCGCCTAGCGGATCGCTCTCTGGGTTTAGAAACGTCAATACACGCTGGCGCTGGTAGTTATGCATATTCATCCACAGCAGCGGTACCGCCGCCGCGCCCAACGCGGTAATAAAGCCGATTAACCGCCACGACAGGCCCGCTAACAGCACCACGATCAGGGCAGCGCTAGACACCAGCAGCGAGGTGCCTAAATCAGGTTGGATCGCCGTTAGCACCACAGGAACGCCAATGATGACCCCGCACACCACGATATCACGCAGGCGCGGCGGCAATTCGCAGCGATTAAGATAGGCCGCAACCATTAACGGGGCCGCCAGCTTCATCATTTCCGATGGCTGAAAACGAATCACCCCAGGAATCTCTAGCCAACGCTTCGCCCCCATCCCCACATCCCCGACCACATCAACGGCCACCAGCATGGCGACGCCAATGCCGTAGGCAAGCGGCGCCCAACGCAGAAAAGTCGACGGAGAAAATTGGGCAATGATGACCATTCCCACCAGTGCAATGCAAAAGCGCATGCCCTGGCCAATTACCGCATCAATGGATTGTCCTGATGCGCTGTACAGAACGACTAAACCGCTTCCCATAAGCACTAGCAGCAAGCCGAGCAGCCAGGGATCAAGATGGATCCGTTCCCAAATACTTTTACGCCGGGCAATGCCACTCTCGGGTGGACGTACAGGATGGCCACGCATCGAACGGGCTATATAATGCCAAGGCATGGTTTAGTTCCCCTCCACATTGGCATCATCCTCTTCCAACACTTCACGCACTTCCTCTACATCGGGTGCATCCTCTTCAAGTAACCAGGCATCGGTCATGGCACGGGCCAAGTGAGCCGCATGGGTACTACCGCCGCCGGCGTTCTCAACAATGACAGACACGGCAATCTGAGGATCTTCCAGCGGCGCAAAGGCCACAAACAGCGCATGATCACGTAACCGTTCAGCCAGCTCATCGGCGTTGTAACGTTGATCCTGACCCAGCGAAAAGACCTGCGCTGTCCCTGATTTACCCCCCATGCGGTACTCAAGGCCCACACCGGTGCGCCGGGCCGTGCCTTCAGTACCGCTAATGACTTTTTCCATACCGCTGAACACACGATCCCACCAGCTGTCGTTGGCGAGCTGAATATCATCTAACGTATCGGGCAGATCGAGTGGCACCGTAGTATCACCAATTTGACGCGCCAGCCTCGGCTTCACCCAGTGGCCGCGATTGGCCAGGGTTGCCATAGCGCTGGCAAGCTGGAGAGGTGTTACCTGCCAGTAGCCTTGCCCGATCCCCACCGAGAGGGTTTCACCGGGGTACCAGGGCTGGTTAAAACGCCCGCGCTTCCAGTCTCGCGAAGGCATTAACGCGCCGCTCTCTCCCTGCACGTCATGGGCTACACGCTGGCCAAAACCAAAATTGCTCATTTGATCATGTAAATCATCGATGCCTAAATCGTGCGCAAGGGTATAAAAATAGGTGTTATTAGATACCGCTAACGCGCGTTCTAAATCTACCCGCCCGTGCCCCCAACGCAGCCAGTTGCGGTAGCGGCGGGAATCATTGGGTAATTGGTAATAGCCGGGGTCGTTGATGGTGCTGTCTGGGGTGATAACCCCTTCGACCAAACCGGCCAGCGCCAGGAAGGGCTTAATGGTAGAACCCGGCGGATAGTGACCGCGGGTCGCACGATTAAAAAGGGGTAAATCAAGGTCTTGCTGCAAACCACGGTAGGAGGCGACATCAATGCCGGTGACAAACTGATTACTGTCAAACCCCGGCGTCGATACCATGGCAAGAATTTCACCCGTTGCTGGCGCAATGGCCACGATAGAGCCGCGACGACCATCCAGCAATTCATAGGCCAGCGTCTGCAGCGACTTATCCAGCGTTAAGGTCAGGTTCTTCCCTGGCACCGGGTCGGTTCGACTAAGCTCCCGCAATACCCGGCCTCGGGCGTTGGTTTCTACTTTGCGCAGGCCTGCCTGACCGTGCAGTTCCTCTTCATAAAAGCGCTCAACGCCGGTTTTACCGATAAAGTGGGTACCCGCGTAACGACCCGCATCCAGCGTTTCCATCTCTTCAGCATTGATCCGCCCAACATAGCCTAATGTATGCGCCATGATTTCGGCATCGGGATAAAAACGCAGCGGCTGAGCCTCTATTTCAACGCCAGGCAGGCGGTAGCGGTTTACTGCAAGGCGGGCAATTTGCTCTTCGCTTAGGTCACTGGTGAGTAACGCGGGCTGGAAGGGACGCTGGCGTTGGCGGGAGCGCACATTGAACGCCTCAATCTCTTCTTCAGGCAGTTCGAGCAGGTCGACCAACAGCGCCAGGGTTTCATCTAGGTTATCAACACGCTCGCGCACCAACGTAAGGTTGTAGGTGGGCCGGTTTTCAGCCAGCAGCACGCCGTTACGGTCATAGATCAAGCCACGATTGGGCGGTAACGGCTCAACGCGTACCCGGTTATTTTCGGAACGCGTGCTGTACATATCATGCTGAACGATCTGTAAATAGATTAGGCGTCCCGTGAGCAAACTAGCCAGCGTCAGCACCACTAACACCGCCAGCAGCGCTCTAACACGAAAAATACGCAGTTCTTGCTCGGAGTTTTTTAGCGTGTTGGGGCGCTTGGGCATAGCAACGATGACTCTCAACTCAAACAATCAAATCAGACAAAAGGCGCAGCAGGCTATAACAGTGATCACTCACCGTCTCAGTCAGCCGTTAGCGGTGATAAGGATGACCTATCAGTAATGTCCAGGCGCGGTAGAGCTGCTCGGCCAACATAATCCGCACCAGCGGGTGTGGCAGCGTTAACGGAGAAATCGACCACGTTTTATCAGCCTTCGCAGAGAGCGAAGGCTCAAGACCGTCCGGCCCACCCACCAGCAAGACAACATCGCGCCCAGCCATACGCCAAGCGTCGGCTTCTAGTGCCAACTGCTCGGTGGTCCAAGGTTTACCTTTGACTTCCAGGGCAACTACGTATTCGTCGCCCCGCAGTTTATCGCGAATACGCTGTGCCTCTTGGGCACGCGCTTTCGTGATATCGGCGTTTTTGCCACGCTGGCCGAGGGCAATTTCTTCTATTTCGAGATTAAAATCTCTTGGCAGCCGCTTGCGGTAAGTGTCGACGCCCTCTTCTACCCACCCAGGCATTTTACCTCCCACCGCTAACAGCCGAATCCTCATGACATGCCGGCTCGCTCTTGAAAACGCTCAAGAGACTCGCCAATTGCACCCGAGTCACTGGGTAAGTCGGCCCACAGGCGCTCTAAGTCATAGAGAGTGCGTGCCTCAGGCATCATCACGTGGACAACAACATCGCCCAGGTCAACCAGCACCCAATCGGCGTTATCGCCACCTTCAACGCCCAGCGGCCCAAGCCCAGCGGCCTTGGCTTTTTCCACGACGTTTTGTGCCAGCGCCGCCACATGGCGTGTTGAAGTGCCGCTGGCAATCAACATGAGGTCGGTAACCTCGGTTAATTTCGCAACATCCAACTGCGTAATGTCACGTGCTTTCAGTTCTTCTAGCGCGTCAACCGCTAGATTTTTCAATGTATCGATGTGCATGACTCCTAAAGACAACCTTATTGGTTAATCGGTCAATAAAGCCGGCCATTGTAACGGCTTCTTTGATGACTGCCAGCGCTATTCACGCTATCGATAAAGACCGCCCTGCTCAATGGCCTTTTCGACGGGGTCTGGCAGCAAATAGCGCACGCTTTTACCGGCCTCCAAACACTCACGAATGTAGGTCGCAGAGATCGCCATCAACGATGGCAGTTCCAACGCCAGGTAGCTTCCGTAGGGCCGCTGCATTAACGCCTCTACGCTATCGACTCTGCGATGCTTCACCAGTTCCGTTAATGATGCCGGCAGCGCATCGCCATAGCCAGGCCTGGCAATCACCACCAGGTGGGCAAGCTCAAACAGGCGCTCTGGCTGGTGCCACTGGGTGAGTCGTAAGAAGGCATCAACCCCAATCGCCATCACCAAACGCGCCTGTTCACCGTATTCAGCGCGCAGCTCGGCCAGCGTATCGGCACTGTAAGAAGGACCGTCACGGCGCAATTCACGGTCATCGGCGACCAGCCCCGGGGTCCCCGCGATGCCCGCTTCTAACAATCTTAAACGCTGCTGGGCGGAGACCTGGGGCTGTCCACGTAACGGCGGCTGCTGGGCGGGTATCATATGCAGCCGATCAAGCGACAGCGCCTCATGCAGCTCTACCGCGCTGCGCAAATGCCCCAAATGAACAGGGTCAAAGGTGCCGCCTAACATGCCAATACGTTGCTGCGTTTTACTCATACCAGCTCTCTATTTATACCAACACCCTTCATACCAACAGCCTATTCACGCACCTGACCATCACCAAAAACTACGTATTTCTGCGTGGTTAGGCCCTCTAACCCAACAGGGCCGCGAGCATGAAGCTTGTCGGTGGAAATACCAATTTCGGCGCCCAGACCGTACTCAAAACCATCGGCGAAGCGAGTCGAGGCGTTCACAATCACCGAGCTGGAATCAACTTCCGCCATAAAACGGCGCGCCAGCGAATAATCCTGGGTGACAATCGCATCCGTGTGGTGAGAGCCGTACTGCTCAATGTGGGCAATCGCCTCGTCGATACCATCGACCACTTTTATGGCCAGCACTGGGGCCAAATACTCAGCATACCAATCCGCCTCTTCGGCGGCGGCTGCCTGTGGCAACAGCGCCTGGGTGCGCTGGCAACCACGCAGTTCGACTTCATGCTCGGCATAGGCACGAGCCAATTCCGGCAATAGCAGATCCGCAACCGGTGCATCAACCAGCAGCGTTTCCATGGTATTACAGGTGCCGTAGCGATGGGTTTTCGCATTCACGGCGATGGCTAACGCTTTGGCGGGATCGGCGGTGGTATCAATGTAAACATGGCACACGCCGTCGAGATGTTTAATAACCGGCACGCGCGCATCACGGCTAATACGCTCAATCAGCGACTTTCCGCCTCGCGGAATAATCACATCGACATATTCTGGCATGCTGATCATTTCCCCCACCGCCGCGCGGTCAGTGGTGGCTACGATCTGTACGCTACCGGCAGGCAGCCCCACATCAGCTAACCCCGCTTGAATACAGGCGCTAATGGCGGCATTTGACAAGTTGGCTTCCGACCCGCCGCGCAAAATACAGGCGTTGCCCGATTTCAAACACAGGCTGGCGGCTTCCAGCGTCACATTGGGGCGCGACTCGTAAATAATGCCGATAACGCCTAACGGCACACGCATTTTACCCACCTGTATGCCGCTAGGCCGATAGCGCATATCGCTAATTTCGCCTACCGGGTCGGGCAGGCCCGAAACTTGCTGCAACCCTTCAATCATGGCGTCAATACGCGCATCGTTGAGGGCTAAACGATCCAGCAGCGCGCTCTCCAACCCATTCTGACGGCCACGCTGCAAATCATCAGCGTTGGCGGCTAGTATTTGCCCACGCGCTTCTGCCAAGCGCTGTGCCATGGCCATTAGAGCGCGGTTTTTCAACCCAGTATCCGCCCGACGCAGCTCGCTGGCCGCGCGCCGGGCCGCCTGCCCCAAGGCCTGCATATAGGCGGGCACATTACCGGCAGATAAGTGCTGATGGGCCTCGTCTTGGAACGATATTGAAGCGCTCATAGTGTCTCCGTGCAGAAGGGTGCTTTAATTTTTTAGTTAGCCGAGTGTGCCGATTTAAACGTTTTGCTTATATTACGTCATTTCGCCGTTATACTCAGGACGCTTAAGGCACTAATGTGGGTCGTGTACATTAAATATCCTACAATTACCTTAATTGATGGGATACATCTGGTTATTCAGGACGAATAGTAAGCCACCATGCAAAGCAAGTACAAAATCAGCCTACTACGAGCCAACCTTTTAGCCGCTGCCGTTGCCCTGGCATTCTGGACACCTGCCACGCCACCCGCTGCGGCGCTAGTGCTATGGCTATCCGTCGGCTGGCTATTTATCACCGCGCTAATGCTTGATTTTAGCCACCGCCGCTCGCGGGGGCTGCCATGGCAAATTGTACCGGGGGCGCTGCTGGTTGGCTTAATTGCTGCCGCCCCAGAACGCCATGGTATTTTAATCTGGGCGTGGGCCGCGATGCTGATGCTGCCACAAAACAACTGGGTAGCTGCTTTCAATCTCAGCGCTGCGCTGGTTAGCGCTGTCATGGTAGCGCCTGAGCTGGAGGCGCCGTCGTTTATTCTGCTGATTTGCTCGCTGCTGGTACTTGGCCTGCTGGCCTTATCCAGAGCACAGCAGCTTATCGACATCAACGGTTCCATTCGTCAGCGCCTGCGGCTGATTCCCGGCCGCAACCTATGGGCTGGCGAGCAACTGCTACGCGATATCGCCCGGGAACAAACGCGCTGCGAGCGCGAAGGCGTTCATGCAGAATTGTTTATTCTGCATGTAAAACGCCACCAACTGTGGCCAACGGCGCAAAAACTCTGCGAGCTTACCTATGATTTTGAAAACGTTTACCGCTTAAGCAGCACAACGCTGGTGACATTAATTCTCGCCCGTTCACCTAAGGAAGCTTCCCAGCGACGCCATCTACTGTTTACCGATCTACCCGACAATATCACCAGCGAACACCTTGAACTCATTGATATCGAACCGACAACGCTTTCAGTGTTTGAAATCAGCAAACGACCAACAGAGCGGGTGCGGGAGTCGGTATGATTGAGCATCATATTCCCAAGCGATTAATGACACTCGCCTACACTGCCAGCATCGCGCTGATGGTGGGCTACGCGCTATGGCTGTATGCCATGGGCGATTACCGCGATCTGCTAATCCCCACTTTTATGACCCTGCTGCTCTTATCGGCACTGCTAATGCATATCGGCCAAGGGGTTAAAAGCCACCTACCGCGTATTATTCTGCTTGGCTGCACCTACTCGGTAGTGCTGGGGGCTTTCTACTATCAGCCCCAGGTGTCGCCTATTTGGCTAGGCCTACCGATTACCGCCGCCTTTTTACTGTTGCCGCTATGGGCCGCGTTACTGATTAATATCGCCATCGGGCCGTTATGGTGGCTACTCCCTTCAGTTGCCGCCGCGCCACCGGCGATTATCGTTGGCTATGCGGCCTTAACGCTGCTGCTCGCGCTTCCCCGCTGGGAACACGCCCGTCGCCGGGCGCTTCTGCGCGCCACTGATCCTAACGACAGCGACTGCAATGCCTACCACATTGACACGCTAAAAGAGCGTTTACACAGCGAATTTCAACGCGCGGCCATGCTCAATCAGCAACTGGCGGTACTGGTACTTCATCTACCTCAGTTGGATATGGCAGAAGAGCAGTTTGGCCACCGCGCGCAAACAGCGCTACTGGGTGCGCTGTGCAGTGAAGTCAACAGCCGTTGTCGCGATCATGACGTGCTTGGCCGCGCAGACAGCGCTACTTTTTGGCTTGTGCTACCGGACACCAGTGAAAGCGGCGCCCTACTGGTACGCGAACGCTTGCAGCGAGCACTCTCACAGCGAGTATTGGTAGAGACCGGCCAGTTGGAAGCACGCATTGCCGCCTGCTTACCCAGCCGCACGGAACACTTTGATCAGTATCTAAAGCGCCTGGAGTCACGCGGCACGGCCCTTGCCAACGTCTAAGCTGCGTTTTTGCACTTTCTATTATTCGCCGCCGGAGTACTCAGTGCCGCTAGCCGATATGTTCCACTCCTTAACGCCATCACCTCCACTAATCGTCTGCCTGGTATTGGTGATTGCACTGGTAGAATCACTTGCCCTAGTGGGCTTACTGGTACCTGGGGTCGTGTTAATCACGACCGCCGCCTCACTGGCAGGACACCAGGATATTGGCTTGGCGTGGTTAATCGGCGCGGCGTTTTTCGGCGCAATTTTAGGGGATGGGATCAGTTTTTCGCTGGGTTTTAAGCACCGCGATCAGGTCACCCAACGCTGGCCGCTTTCGCAGCATCCCGAATGGTTAGGCCGCGGGGCGCGATTCTTTGAACGCTACGGCATATGGTCAGTGTTTATCGGCCGATTTGTCGGCCCAGTGCGGCCCATTATTCCGCTGGTAGCCGGCATGATGCGGATGTCACCACGGACCTTTGTTTGGGCCAACGTCACCTCTGCAGCACTGTGGGCTCCTGCTTATGTGCTGCCCGGCTATTTGCTGGGCCGTACCTGGCAGCACCATTTAAACCTTCCGCCAGGCTTAGAGGCGGCATTACTGACCCTTGCCGCGATCATTGTCGTGCTCGCGGTCATTTTTTCCTGGGGCAGACACCAGGCGACACGGCATGGCCGACTTTACCGGGCAATTGCCGGCAGCATTCGCCGTGTTCCGCTGCTACGCAGACCATGGCTAGCTATGAGCCAAAGCGGTGATGTTCCGTTGGCCTCACTATTGCTGCTGATAATCGCGCTAGGCAGCCTGTCGGGCTGGACTCTGCTAGTCATTGCCCACGATGGCCCGCTGGAAATGGATCTGCTGATTCAGCAATTATTCACCCAGCTGCAGAGTGATGTCAGTTACCTAGTGGGGGATATTTTTGCGCGCCTCGGCGACACCCTGGGCATTATCGCCTTAATACTCCCCTGGATGGCATGGATGCTGATGACGAAAAGATGGGCGGCTTTGCTGCACTGGTGTAGTGCCTTTGCTGGCATTGCCCTGCTGAACATTATCGGCAAAGCACTGTTTGGGCGCGCTCGCCCAGACACACCGGACTACCTGACAGGGTCGTTCTCCTACCCCAGCGCCCACACCTCAACTGCCGTGGTGTTATTTGGCCTAACCGCAGCATTCGTTGCTGCCGAGATACCCCGGCAAAAACGTTTTTGGGTTTACTGGATTGCGCTAGCCCTTGCCCTGCCCATGGCACTATCAAGACTGATAGTGGGCGTGCACTGGCTCAGTGACCTGGTGGGCGGTGCGCTACTGGGTCTGGTCGTCTGCGCACTGACGCTGCTGCACTGGCAGCAACAGCCTCGCCCTTCAATGCGCCCCTGCCCTTGGCTTCTACTCAGCGTCGCCTCGCTGGTGCTGATTAGCGCCCGCGTGAGCCTCTTGCCGCCGGTTTAAAAGCACTAACCGAGCGCCAGCCACAAACCAACGCCAATCATCAATGTACCCGCGATACGATTGAGCAAGCGTACATTGCCACTTTTGCCGAGCACACCGCGCAGCGTTTTGCCGCCAGTGGCGTAGACCAGCATGCTGGCAAACTCAATGGTTAAGATGACCGCGATGAGTAGGCTAAGCTGTCCTGGCAATGGGCGGCTGCTATCCAAAAAGGGCGGCAACAGCACCATAAAAAATGCCCACCCTTTGGGGTTTGCCACTGCGGTAACAAACCCTTGCATGGCTAGCTGCAGCGGGCTGGCGGGAGGGCCCGCATCAAGTTCGCTGGGAATCGCCATGCGCCCACGTGAGCGCCACATCATAATACCTAAATAACCCAGGTAAGCGCCGCCCACCCACTTAAACAGCACAAACAGCTCGGGCTGGCGCAGCATTAACGCCGCCACGCCTGCGCCAGCGGCCGCCGCCACCAGGCCAACGCCGAGCAGCTCGCCCATCATCATCCACAGGGTACGTTTAACGCCTTGGGTCATGCCCAGCACCATGGCGAGCGTCATGCACATACCGGGGGTTAGCGAAACAAACAGAAACGTTGGCACAAAAACCGAAAGCGTAGCCCACGACATCATAGATCAGTCATCCTTGTTTGCGACCTCACCCCAGCGAGGAACCAGCGAGTGCTCAATGCCTAGCTGGTTGAGGATACGCGCGACAATAAAATCAATCAGATCATCAATGCTTTGTGGGCAGTGATAAAACCCAGGTGCAGCGGGCAGAATCACAACACCCAAACGGCTCAATGCCAGCATGTGTTCCAAGTGAATTGGCGAAAACGGGCTTTCTCGCGGCACCAGCACCAGCGTGCGGCGCTCTTTAATCGCCACATCTGCCGCCCGCTCAATCAGGTTATTGCTGGCCCCCGTTGCCACGGCAGAAAGCGTGCCGGTAGAGCATGGACACACCACCATGGCAGAGGGGGCACCAGAGCCTGACGCCACCGGCGCCATCCAGTCCTCGCGGCCAAAGCAACGAATCTGACCTGGTCGCGCCCCACTGCGCTCACTCAGCGCCTCGGCTAAGCGCTGGGGCTGCGCGGGCAGCTCAATATTTGTTTCAGTGGCAATGACCATGTGTGCGGCTTTCGAAATCATGACCCACACTTCATGCCCAGCGGCGACTAATACATCGATCAAGCGCAAACCGTATTGCGCCCCCGACGCGCCAGTGAGCGCCACGGTAATCGGTTTTTTGAATGCGGTGTCGGCGCTAGCTGTCACGTTTCCCCCTCCTTGGCTGCTGCTAATGCGGCGAGCAAGCGTTCATGCACCCCCTCAAAACCGCCGTTGGACATCACCACAATACGATCCAAAGGTGACGCTTGAGCGACCACAGCGGCCACCAGCGCATCAATATCGCTAAACAGCTGGGCATGCGCACCCTGGGTGGCGACCAGCTCGTCCATCGACCAGTCAAGCCCGGCGGGCTGAAACCAAAACACGCCATCAGCGTCAGCCACGCTTTCAATTAACCGCTCGCGCAGCGCGCCTAAACGCATGGTGTTAGATCGCGGCTCAATCACCGCCAGCAGGCGACCTTTAGTAGTAGCTGCACGTAGACCTTTGAGCGTCGCGGCAATCGCCGTGGGGTGATGGGCGAAATCATCGATGACCTGGATGCCATTAATCTCACCACGTACTTCCTGACGTCTCCTGGGCGTTTCAAAACGCGCCAGCGCCGCACAGCCACGGACTAGATCAACCCCACACAAATGCGCCGCTGCCAGCGCTGCCAGGGCATTGCGCGCGTTGTGCTCGCCAGTGAGTGGCCACTCAACGACCCCATCTTGCTCTTGACTACTCACCGCCAGGCCCTGCTTATCACCGCTATAAATGACTTGGAAGCGACTGGCGTCGGCGCGCTCTAGCTTAAGCTGCCATTCGGACGTGTCCTGGTCACCAAAGTGGACTACCGGCGTCCAAACGCCCTGCTCTAATACACGCTCAAGCGCGGGCTGCTGATCGGCGACTAGCAAGTGGCCCTGGCTGGGCACAGTTCGCACCAGGTGGTGGAACTGGCGCTCAATAGCCGCCAGGTCGGGAAAGATATCGGCGTGGTCAAACTCAAGGTTGTTGAGGATGGCGATATGCGGGCGGTAGTGAACGAACTTGGAACGTTTATCGAAGAAGGCGGTGTCGTACTCATCGGCCTCCACCACAAACGGCGCTTGCGGATCACCCAAACGCGCTGACACGCCAAAATTACGTGGCACGCCGCCGATTAAGAACCCTGGGGCTAGCCCGGCACTTTCTAACAGCCAAGCCAATACGCTCGCGGTGGTGGTTTTGCCGTGGGTGCCTGCCACAGCAATCACCCGCCGACCGGGCAACACGTGTTCTGCCAACCACTGCGCACCCGAGGTATACGGCAAGCCGCTATTGAGTAGCGCTTCAACCTCGTCATTGCCCCGTGACAGCGCATTGCCCACCACTACAAGATCCGGCGATGGAGACAGATGCTCGGCATGGTAGCCCTGCATTAAGGTGATGCCCGCATCAGCCAATTGGGTGCTCATCGGTGGGTACACATTCTGATCGGAGCCACTCACCTGGTGCCCCATTTCTCGCGCCAGCAGTGCCAGGCTACCCATAAAGGTGCCACAGATACCCATAATATGCAGATGCATGGCTCTCGCCCCGTTAATCGCCCGTAAACTAAGTTACTAAAAGCCAAAAAATGGCGTAAAAATAGCCAGATGGTTTAAAAATAGCTAAGCAGCCTAGCATGTTGACGCTATTTGCTCATCACCTCATCGCTATAAACGCTGGCAAAACGCCCCTCAAGTGACAAATCCTTTCAGTTGTTGCAGGATGCGGCCACTGTTTATCAGTTATGGCTATCTCTGCCTGCCCACTCGTCACGCTGGTGTAAGCCGACACATCAGCAAAGGAGTCTTTCGATGCGCGTTTTAATTCGCTATTTTTTCCGTGGTCTTCGCCTAGTGCTTGCCCCGGTCATGCTGATCTCCGAGAAGCTCTCCACGCCCAAGTCCGTAGAGCGTACGCCTGAAGAGCAAGCTAACGTGGATAAAGCCTGCCAGAAGCTAGCGCTATACCAATTTCGCACCTGCCCTTTTTGCATCAAGGTGCGCAAAGAAATGGCACGCTTAGGCCTGAACATTGAACGACGCGATGCCCAGCTTGACCCTGCGCATAAGCAGGCGCTGCAGGAAGGGGGTGGTAAAGTCAAAGTGCCCTGCTTGAAAATCACCCACGACGATGGGCGTGAAGAGTGGATGTACGAATCGGACACCATTAATGCTTGGTTACACCAGCAGTTTGGCTAAGCTTTGTACGAAGACTGGCGGCTAAGTGCTTTCAACAGGTCGGCAAAAACCGGCCTGCTGGATTAAAACTCTATTTTTTGCGCTTCTACATCGAACGCTACATCAATCTCGATGCCCTCTGCCTGGCTTGGCGATTCACCTAGCTCAATTTGCAACGCCAGTATCCCTTCTATTTTGCCCGCCACGTGCACCGTTTGGCTGGTGCGTTCATAGCGCGTCAGCGTTACGGACACTTCGCCGCCTTCGGAGGTGTACAGCGGCGGGGCAATAGAAGCGCCAATAGAATAGATAACAACCGCATTGATCAACTGCTCTTCGTTCATGGTCAGGCTAATCGAGAGCGCCTCTTCGCCTTCCCAAGCCTCATCATCAACTGAGCCCGTGATATCAATATTGATATCGTCGCCCAGTTCAACGAAGGATGCATTGGAGTCATTGCCATGACTCAAAATAAACCACTCGCGTCGCTCACCATCCAGCAATCCTGTGACTTCAGGCGCCGCGTGCTCAGAAGTACTGGGCTCAGAACCACTTATCTCGTTGGCAAAACCACTTGTAGGTAGCCAAGCAGCCAACAGCGCTACCCCAACTTGTCTCCACATAATGCTTTTCCGTCCTGTTATGCGCAGCTTTTTGCTTACGACTTTCGTCTTAAACAAAGCCAGCAGCGTGCCGCTCTTAGCCCCATCATTCAGCAGACGAATGATGCCTGTCATTATTTCGATTGTATGACGCGATAGGCACTCTCTATGTTGTAAGCCTAGGTTGTATGCTTGTGTTGTAAATAGAGCTTACCAACTGACCGTGTCTGTTTTGCTGACGCTTGCCTGATTGTAAGGGTACTTTTAGTCAGGTAATTGACGGTAAAACGAACAATAAACAATGACCTAAGGGAACGATAATGACGCTCAAGAAAACCATACTGGCTTCCGTTGTTGGTGCAGTGGTGGCAGGTACGACATTACTGCCGATGACCGCAAGTGCTGAAACCCTGCGCATTGGCTACGCCGCTGACCCTGAAACCCTTGATATCCACGAGCAGCTTTCTGGCGGCATGCTGCGCTTTTCTCATCTAGCGTTTGATCCGCTGGTACGCTGGACAAAAGATTTTCAGTTTGAGCCGCGCCTAGCCACCAAGTGGGAGCAGGTAGACGAAACCACCATGCGCATGACCTTGCGCGAAGGCGTTACCTTCCACTCAGGTAACGAATTCACCGCCAAAGACGTGGTATGGACCATTGAGCGTCTAAAAGAGAGCCCTGACTACCGCGCTATTTTTGAGCCGGTTGCCAGCGCCGAAGCCGTTGACGACTACACCATTGAGATCGTCACCACCGAACCTTACCCGCTGCTACTTAACCTGGCTACCTACATCTTCCCGATGGATAGCGAGTTCTATAGCGGCGAAACCGACAGCGGCAACGACAAAGCGGAAATTGTTAAAGCGGGCAACTCCTATGCTTCGCGTAATGTTTCTGGCACCGGCCCATTCGTTGTCACTGACCGCCGTCAGGGTGTCCGGGTAGATTTTGAACGCTTTGAAGATTACTGGGATACCGAAACTGAAGGCAATGTGTCCAGCATTGTGCTGACGCCTATCGCTGAGAACGCCTCACGGGTTGCCGCGCTGCTCTCCGGCGGTGTCGACTTTATTGATGCCGTACCGCCCAACGACTTGGATCGCGTACGCGAAGCCGACGGCGTCAATCTGGTCGAGATTGACGGCACACGCATCATTGGCTTCCAAATGAACGAAGAGCGCGTCGAAGCCTTCCAGGATGCCCGGGTTCGCCAAGCAGTGGATTTGGCCATTAATCAGGAAGGCATTGCCGACCGTCTCATGCGTGGCTTTGCTAACCCGGCGGGACAGTTCTCACCGGAGGGTTACTCAGGCCACAACCCAGATCTAGTGCCGCGCTACGACATTGAGCGCGCCAAGGAACTGATGGCCGAAGCGGGCTACGAAGAGGGCTTCAGCGTTGAGATGATCGCCCCCAACAACCGTTACGTGAACGATGCTCAGATTGCCCAAGCGGTCGCCAATATGCTGGCACAGATCAATATTGACGTTGATCTGCGTACCATGCCGCTAGCGCAGTACTGGCCGGAGTACGATACCCGCCAATCCGATATGGCGATGATCGGCTGGCACGCTGACACCGAAGACACCGCTAACTTCTTCCAGTATCTCTCTTTCTGCTTCGATGAAGAGACTGGTGCTGGCCAGTACAACTACGGTGGCTACTGCAATGAAGAGATTGACGCACTCGTCACCGAAGCTGATAGCGAAACCGACCTGGAAAAACGCAACGAAATGCTGCGCGAAGCCGAAGCCATGCTCTATGAAGACACTGGTTTCATCATGCTGCACTGGCAGAACCTTGCCTACGCCGCCGCCGATGGTGTTGAGATTGAGCCGGTGGTTAATGCCATTGACTTCCCCTACCTGGGTGACTTGGTGATTAATCGCAGTGACGACTAAGCATTAAATCAAAAGAGTCACTGCAGCCTTAACTAGCTAAGAGTTAACGGTAAAAGAGTGATCCGCAAGGATGCTTCGCTCCCTAAGTATTTAGGGGGCGAAGTCTTTTATTTGGCGGTTCGCGACTGTAAGAGCTCTGCATAACATGCCCCTACTCCCTTTGATGAACCCTTCACATAGGTGGCGTACGCCATGATTGCCTTTTTAATCAAGCGGCTGATGCACGCGATTTTGGTGATGTTTGTCATCAGCGTGCTGGCCTTCGCCATTCAGGACAACCTGGGTGACCCCGTACAGCAGATGGTCGGCCAGTCAGTGCCGGAAAGCGAACGTGAAGCCCTTCGCGAGCGCCTGGGCCTAAATGACTCCTTCCTGGTCCAATACGTTCGTTTTGCCAAAAACGCAGTGCAAGGCGATTTTGGCAATTCGTATTTCTACCGTGAACCAGCGTTAGAAGTGATTGCTCGCCATCTACCCGCCACCCTGGAACTGGTATTCGCCTCGACGCTGATTATTGTGCTTTTTTCAGTCCCCATAGGGGTATATAGCGCCATCAAACCGCGCTCGCCTATATCGCGACTATTTATGGGTGTGTCAATTGTCGGCATCTCGATTCCGGTGTTTTTGACCGCTATCGTACTGATTCAAATTTTTGCCATAGGCGTCACCGTGACGCTATTTCCTGGAAGTACCGGCTGGGGTGCGTGGCTGAATGATTTCTTCTCTACCGAAGGCAGTATGCCTTCCTTCGGCCGAGGCTATGACCTTGTTAACGTGGTGGGTCACTGGGATACCAACCTCGCCACCTGGAACGGTTTACAGCATCTAGTGCTACCAGCGGTTTCATTGGCCTCCATTATGTTACCGCTGTTTATTCGCTTGATTCGTGCCGAAATGATGGAAGTACTCCAGTCGGAGTATGTGAAATACGCCCGCGCTAAAGGCATCTCAATGCGCCGGGTGTATTTCGTTCACGCCCTCAAGAACACCATGTTGCCAGTCATTACCGTCGGCGGCGTGCAGATCGGCACTATGGTGGCGTACACCATTTTGACCGAAACCGTTTTCCAATGGCCGGGCATGGGATTGATGTTCCTGGACGCGATCAACCGCGCCGATATCCCGCTGATTGTGACCTACCTGATGATTGTCGGGGTTATTTTTGTGGTCACCAATACGATTGTGGATCTGATCTACGGTTTCGTGAATCCCACCGTTAAACTGACAGGGAAGCCCGCATGAGTACGACAACGAATTCCCCCGCGAGCGCTACCCCCAGCCGCTGGGCACGCCTGCGCGACTCTTATATGTGGTACAGCTTTAAACGTGATTACACTGCCCAGCTCTGCCTGGCCGTGTTTATCTGCATGGTGATCGCGGCTTTTGCCTCACCGCTGCTGGCGCCCACGAACCCTTATGACCTCTCACAGATCGACATCATGTCATCCGAGCTGCCGCCCTTCTGGATCAGCGGCGCCGACGAACGCTTCGCCCTGGGTACCGACGCTCAGGGCCGTGATTTGTTGTCAGTGGTACTGTATGGCACCCGTGTTTCTCTACTCATCGGCTTCGGCGCCGTCATCTTGCAAGCCCTGCTGGGGGTCACCTTCGGCCTGATGGCAGGCTACCTGGGCGGACGCGTTGATTCTATTTTGATGCGTCTGGCGGATATTCAGCTGTCATTTTCGACGCTAATGGTCGCCATCGTGGTGGGCGCTCTGGTCAAAGCAACCATGGGCAGCGCCTTCTATAGCCAGTACGCGGTAATGATGCTGATCCTGATTATTGGATTGGCCGAATGGCCCCAATATGCGCGCACCGTGCGCGCCTCGGTGCTGGCAGAGAAAAATAAAGAGTACGTTGACGCCGCCCGGGTGATGGGGCTACGCAGCAAGCGAATTATGTTCCGCCACGTGCTACCCAACACCATGTCACCCATCTTCGTTATCTCTACTGTGCAGATCGCCAACGCGATTATCTCTGAAGCGGCACTGTCGTTTTTGGGGCTGGGCATGCCAGAGACGCATCCGTCGCTGGGCTCCCTGATCAAATCGGGCTTTGACTATATCCAGTCCGGCTCCTGGTGGATCACCTTGATTCCAGGTGCCGTACTGGTGGTGCTGGTGCTGTCGATCAATCTACTCGGCGATTGGCTGCGTGATGTCATGAACCCACGACTCTATAAAGGCTGAGGACACCATGGCACTACTTGAAGTCAACAACCTCGATGTCCGTTTTGCGCTGCGCCAGGGTGACGTACACGCCCTACGCGATATTAGTTTCAGCCTTGAGCGTGGTGAGCGCCTGGGCATTGTCGGTGAGTCCGGCGCGGGTAAATCCGTCGCCGCGTTCTCGCTACTCAACCTGATTGCCAAACCGGGCTTTATCGCTGGTGGCACGGTGACGTTTGACGGTCAGGTGCTTAACCGCATGTCTGAACGTGGCCTGCGAAAAGTACGCGGCAATCGCGTTTCGATGATATTTCAAGACCCAATGATGACGCTGAATCCGGTGCTCTCCATTGGCGAGCAGATGGTCGAGTGCTTAAAAGCGCACCGACGCATCTCTTCCAAAGAGGCTCGCGCGATTGCCCTGGACAAGCTGCGTCAGGTGCAAATCCCCTCGCCGGATACACGCTTGGATCAGTACCCTCACGAGCTTTCAGGCGGTATGCGCCAGCGGATTATTATCGCCATTGCGCTGCTGCTCGACCCGGACATTATTATCGCCGACGAGCCCACCACGGCACTCGACGTGACGATTCAGGCCGAAATCATGGCGCTGCTGCTCGACCTTTGCGAACAGCATAATGTGGGGCTAATTCTGATCACCCACGACCTGGGCGTGGTCAGCCAGGTCACCCAGCGCATGCTGGTCATGTACGCCGGTCGAGTCATTGAGCAAGGCCCAACCCGGGAAATTATTAACGACCCGCAGCACCCCTATACCCAGGGGTTAATCAACGCCCTGCCGCAAATGGCAACGCCGGGCGAAAGGCTCAATCAGATTCGCGGCAGCATGCCGTCGCTCTCCAACCTCCCCAGCGGCTGCGCCTTTCATCCGCGCTGCGATTTCATCAATCGTGCCGATGGTCAGCCCCGCCCCGCCTGCACCCAGCAGGTGCCTGAATTTGTTGAATCGGGTAACTGCCGTGTGGCGTGTCATATGGTCGCTGAAATGCTCGAAGATCGCCGTTTGAAAGAGGAAACCTTATGAGTGCACAGGCAGAAACGCTTAACGCTCCTCACACACAGAATGAAGAGAGCGCTGATTCGCTGCTGCAGATTCGCGATCTTAAAAAGCGTTTTTCTCTCTCTGGGGATTTTCTAGATCAGCTGCGCTTTAAGGGCGGTAAACTGGTACGCCACCAGGAGCACGTTCACGCCATTAACGGCGTCAACCTGGACATCAAACGCGGCGAAGCACTGTGTGTGGTGGGCGAGTCAGGCTGCGGTAAGTCCACCGTGGCACGCACTGTGATGGGGCTGCTAACCCCCTCTGAAGGGGAGGTACGCTACGACGGCAACCGCATTGATAACTTAAGCTCCCGCCAGCTGCTGCCCTATCGCAAGCGCATGCAGATGATCTTCCAGAACCCCTATGCATCGCTCAACCCGCGCATGACGATTCAGCAAACCCTGGAAGAGCCGCTGCGTCTGCACCACCCTGACTGGAAGCGGCCGCAGATTCTCGACAAGGTTGAAGAGGTAATGCGCTCGGTGGGTATCGATCCGGACTGGGGTAAGCGTTTTGGCCACGAGTTCTCCGGCGGCCAGCGCCAGCGTATTGCCATTGCCCGTGCACTAGCCGTCGACCCGGAGTTTATCGTTGCCGATGAGCCCATTTCCGCACTGGACGTCTCCATTCAAGCCCAGGTGCTCAACCTGCTCATGGAAGCCCAGCAAGAGCGCAACCTGACCTATCTGTTTATCACTCACGATCTAGCCGTCGTGGAGCACTTTGGTACCCGCGTGGCAGTGATGTACTTAGGCACGGTGTGTGAAATTGCTACCACGGCAACGCTGTTTGAAAAGCCGCGCCACCCCTATACCCAGGCGCTGCTCTCGGCGATTCCGCGCTTGAAGGACGACCGCCCCCAGCATATCCGGCTAACCGGCGAAGTGCCGACCCCGGTTAATCTACCCAGCGGCTGTGTGTTCCATGGCCGCTGCCCCTATGCCAACTCACGCTGCAAGCAAGAGATCCCCTTGCTGCAAACCCAGGATGACGGAACCCGTGTTGCGTGCCACGCTGTTGAGGAGGGACGCCTATGAAGCGGACGTCGTATTCAACACAGCGAACCCAGGCGCTGAGAGGTAAAGCATGGAAATTCGCTGGCTAGAAGATTTTATTGCCCTGGCCAGGACGCGGCACTTCTCCCGCGCAGCAGATGATCAACATGTTACCCAGCCCACCTTCTCCCGGCGGATTAAACTGCTTGAGGAAGAGATGGGCGTAACGCTGATTAATCGTCAAACGCTGCCGCTCTCGCTCACCCCGGCCGGAGAGGAATTTTTGACCCTGTGCGAACAGGTGTCAGAGCGCGTGCGGCTGACCCGTGACCGGGTACGCGAGATTAACGCAGGCCAGCAGCGACGTATTATGGTCGCCGCACCGCAGAGTCTATTGCCGCACTTTTTACCTGAATGGCTGGCTTCTACGGGTTGGCAAGATCGCGTGCAGCCCTATTTGCGGGCGACC
Organism: Halomonas sp. AOP13-D3-9; assembly: GCF_052379125.1. Classification (NCBI taxonomy): domain Bacteria; kingdom Pseudomonadati; phylum Pseudomonadota; class Gammaproteobacteria; order Oceanospirillales; family Halomonadaceae; genus Halomonas; species Halomonas sp. AOP13-D3-9. The sequence goes on from NZ_JBQSYH010000011.1 coordinate 163,028, forward strand.
GGCTGGGTGGCCAATGACTACTTTCAAGCCTTAGCGCGGGCCGAGTGCGACCTGGCAATTTGTTACTGGCCGATTGGACGTTGCGATTTGGATATCGACACCAGCGCCTGCAACTATCGCGTGATTGGGCATGAACGACTGATTCCAGTGACCGGGCTAAGTCCAGAGGGAGAACCCCGCGCGCTGTTGCCAGGGTCGCGCTCCCAGCCGTTGTCCTGGCTTGCCTATCCCAAGCGCGGGTTGTTGGGGTCTGCGGTGAAAGCACACTTAGCCAGGCTACCGCAAACCACCTTTCTAACCGCACAGAGTGAAAACCTCTACGCTGCGGGTATTAAAGAGCTGGTGCTACTGGGCTATGGCATGAGCTGGTTACCTGAGCGCAACGTGGCCGCAGAGCTTGCTCAAGGCACCCTGGTAAGAGCAGGCGATAGCCGCTGGGATGTACCCATGGAGCTGCGGTTATACCGCCACCAAAGCCATCACCATGCTGAACTCGACGGTTTCTGGAGTGGGCTTACTCCGCCACGTGCCTGAACACGTGTTTGAGAAAGCGAATACGAGAAAGCTTACTTAACAGAGAGCACAGCTTTATATGTCAACCACCTTATTTAATTTGCAACGCGATCATATAGCGCACCTGCAGCGTGCTTATACGGAGATTTTGGCTGATCACAAGCTGGATAGCCTGGCGATTTATAGTGGTCACGCCAGCGTCCACTTTGCGGATGACCATACGCCGCCTTTTCAAACCTATGGGCACTTTATGCACTGGGTGGGGTTAGCCGATGTACAGCATAGCTGGCTGGTTATTCAGCCGGGAGAGCGCCCACAGCTCTACTTATATGCACCCGCTGATTTTTGGCACTTGCCCACTCACCCACCTGAAGAGCCCTGGGTAGCGGCGTTTGATATTCACCTATGCAGCGATAAAGTCTCCCCCCCACTGACCGGCAATACCGCCGTTATTGGCGATATTGAGCGACTCACCTCCGGCGCCCAACTGGCGTCAAAGGCTGATATTCAGCCAGAGCCAGTTATAAAGGCACTTGATGAGTTACGGCTATTTAAAACGCCCTATGAGATCGCCTGTCTCCGTGAAGCCAACCGCTTAGCGATAGCAGGCCATCAGGCGGCGCAAGCCGCTTTTATTGGTGCATCCGCTGAACTGGATATTCAGTTGGCGTACCTGGGGGCTAGCCGTCAGCGCGAATCAAACGTGCCTTACCAAAACATTATTGGCTTAAATGAGCACGCAGGCGTGCTGCATTATCAACACTACGACCTTACTGCGCCAAAACAACGCTACAGTTTGCTAGTCGATGCGGGCCGCCGCTTTCGCGGGTACTGCGCCGATATTACCCGTACCTATGCGGGCCCCGATGCCCCCGTCGCGTTTGGCGAACTGGTCACCGCCATGCAGGGTTTAAAGCAAGAACTGGTGAGAGGCGTTGCGCCTGGGGTTAGCTTTGTGACACTCCACGAGCAGATGCATCAGCAGCTAGGTGAAATATTGGTGGCTAACGACCTGTTTAAAGGCTCCGCGGAACAAGCGGTGGCCGAAGGCGTTACACGAGCATTCTGCCCCCATGGGCTGGGTCACTCGCTGGGCATTCAGGTACACGATGTGGCCGGGTTACGCCACCCGGATGGCACTCCCGCCCCTGCCCCAGAGCAGCACCCAGCGCTACGGCTGACACGCACGCTGCGCCCAGGCATGGTCGTCACCATCGAGCCTGGGCTGTATTTTATCAATATGCTACTCGCTCCGCTGCGCAATACTGACCTACCCATCAACTGGCAACTTGTCGACCAACTTACGCCCTGTGGCGGTATTCGTGTTGAAGATAATATAGCAGTGACGGAAAGTGGTTTTGCGAACCTCACGCCCTAAGCTCTCTTTCCAAGCGCAAAAAAACAACGCCCGGCACATGGCCGGGCGTTGAATTGTGTCTGGCTATCAGATCAAACTTAGAAGCGGTAAGTAACACCACCGCCAATGGTGACAGGTTCGATGTCGACTTCACCGCCTACATTGATGTCTGCGTTTACGTCAGCATAGCTGGCGTAACCGTTAAGCATAATATTGTCAGTCACGGCCAGATCAACACCCACTTGGCCAATCGCGCCATAGCTTTCGTCAACGTTCACACCACTGGGCTCACCAGAGAAGCGTGTGTAGTTAAGGCCAGCACCTACGTAAGGCTGAACTTTAGAATCCAGGCCACCCATCGGGTAATAGTTCACCAAAAGGTTTATCGGCAGGCGATCTACGCTGCCCACATCGCCTAAAGCAGAGGTGTTCAGATCGTGCTCAAATTTCTCAGAGCTGTTGAGCTCAACGCCCACCTTATCGGTAAACAGGTAACCAGCACCGAAGGTGAAGCCGCGAGCGCTCTGCACGTTCAGTGAATCACCATTCAGATTGCCATTACCTGAACCCGTATCCGTTTGGGCTACGCCACCACGAACAAATACGTCACCCGCGTTGTAGGCGAGAGCGGCCTGGCTTGCCAGAGCAAAGCTAGCGGTGATAACAGCGGCAGAAATCAGTTTCATATTACTCATCAGGGTCATCCTCTATGCAGCGCGCAGTTCCATGCGCTTGGGGATTGCGGTAGTTGCTATCCAACTTTCCTATACAGACTGTAGTATACGAACACTGTTTCCAAATGTCTTGTGAAATATTGTTATAAGAAAGTGCGTCCTGATAGTTTTTTTATTTATAAAACTCGGTCATAAAGCTCAAACATCAAACTAAGACATAAAATACAGGCATAAAAAAAGTCCCCCGAAGGGGACCCAGGTGGAGCACGCCAGCTCACTCGGTGTGTTGCTACCAAGGGGTAACAACGTGGATGAAGAAGGAAGAGAAGCTAGATAGTGACTTGGGCCTCTCTATTCAATCACCCTTTGCCATATATATTGCGATCTGCGTGCCACTTTTTAAAAAAAATATAAAAAACAATGGTTTAATATAATATCGCTTGATTCACATTCATCTTTCTCGCACTGCAACAAATAAACTGCACCAGCATTGCGCAATTTTCAGCCTTTGTGCATCACAAAGCATCATGTGAGTTCGTTAGCGCTTGGCAATTCTCAAAGTGGCTAAGGTGTCACGATGATTTTTACCTGCGCTTTGTCGCTTAGCAGCGCCTCAAACCCCTCCTCGACGATGTCTGCCAGTGGAATACGCTGGGTGACCATATCTTCGGCCCGGAAATAGCCCCGCTGCATTAACGCCATTACCGCTGGGTAAACATGGCGGTAAGCGATAATGCCCTTCATGGTGCGCTCTTTTATGACCAAGTCGTTAGGCTGAAAGCTGGCCTCCCCTTCCCAGATACTGACCACCACCACTTCGCCGCCTTCGTGGGTGCTGTGCAGCGCCTGATTGAGCACCGCGGGAATGCCAGTCACTTCAAACGCCACATCCACGCCGCCACCGCTCAGTGATTGAATCTTTGCCACCGCATCCTCCTGCTGCGGATCAACCGCAATGGCCCCCAACGCTTCGGCCTTGGCTTTGCGTGAAGGCGCGACCTCTACGGCATAAATCCGTGCTGCCCCTGCGGCCTTAAGTGCTTCAATGGTCATCAACCCAATGGGCCCCGCGCCGAATACCGCCGCACTGTCCCCTGCCTTCAGGCAGCTTTGGCGCACCGCATGCAGCGCTACCGCCGCGGGTTCTACCAGTGCACCCTGCTCGAAGCTCAGGTCATCCGGCAGCTTATGCACCATATGCTCCCCCATCACGGTGAACTCGGAAAAGCCGCCGCCACCGCCTGAGAGGCCATGAAAGCCCAGCATGGGCGTCAGGTTATAGCGCTCCATCTGGTAAGCGCCGTCTTGATTGGGCGAGAGAATCGGTTCAATGGCGACGCGGTCGCCTACCTTCACCCGCGTCACTTTCTCGCCTATTTCTACCACTTCTCCAGCGAACTCATGGCCCATGATGATCGGCGCCTGTTCGCCGCTAATGGGGTGCGGCTGGCCCACCGGAATAAAAATCGGCCCGGCGGCATACTCGTGCAAATCACTGCCGCAAATACCACAGGCAGCCACTTTCACCTTCACTTCATGGGGGTCGCTGATAATGGGAACCGGGACTTGCTCAACGCGAAGATCTTTTGCCGCGTACCAAACCGCTGCCTGCATGCTTGATTGACTCATGGGTTACCCTTCCTGTTAAGACGTATGGTGAACCGGCTGCAGCCCATAGACAGGCGTTGCCAGCCCCTCCATGCGAGCTTTCAACTGCAGTGCCAAATAGTGTGAGTAGTGCCGCGACTGATGCAGGTTGCCGCCATGGAACCACAGCGCCTCTTGCTGGGTGGGTTTCCACATATTGCGCAGCTCGCCCTCCCAAGGGCCGGGGTCTTTGGTGGTGTCGGAGCCCAAGCCCCAGCATTTACCGACTTTATCCGCCACTTCCTGAGAGATAAGCCGCGCCGCCCAGCCATTCATGGAACCATAACCGGTGGCGTAGACGATCAAATCTGCCTCTAGCTCGCTGCCATCTGTAAGCGTGATGGAGTGCGGATTGATACGCTCAATGCCTACGCCGCTGCGCAACTTGATATCGCCACTGGCGACCAGATCGCAGGCGCCCACATCGATGTAATAACCCGAGCCACGACGCAGGTACTTCAAGAACAGACCCGAGTCGTCGTCACCAAAATCGAGCATAAAACCCGCGTCTTCCAGCTTCTGATAGAACTCGGCGTCGCGCTGTTTGATTGCCTCAAACGCCGGGCGCTGAAAGTCCGGCAGCACCTTGTAGGGAATCGAGGCAAAAATCAGATCAGCCTTGTCGTGGGTTAAGCCATTGGCCACGGCCTCTTCGGAGTAGAGCGGCCCCAATACTTCCTCCATCAACGAATCCGACTTGACGATATGGGTGGACGAGCGTTGCAGCATGGTCACATCAGCATCGTGCTCCCAGAGTGCCGCAGCAATATCGTGAGCAGAATTATTCGAGCCTACAATCACACACTTCTTGCCAGCATAAGCATCCGGCCCCGGATGCTGGCTGGAGTGCTGCTGTTCGCCTGCGAAGCTCTCTGCACCGGGGAATGTCGGCACATTGGGCATACCCGACATCCCGGTGGCCATCACCAGTTGCTTGGGCCGTAAAGTGATCGCTTCTCCGTTACGCTTGACGTTTACCACCCACTCGCCTGCGACTTCATCGAAGTGTGCATTCTGACACTCGGTGGAGCTCCAATAATTGAGCTCCATCACCTTTGTGTACATCTCCAGCCAGTCTCCCACTTTGTCTTTGGGCGCAAACACCGGCCAGTTTTCAGGGAAAGGAATATAGGGAAGGTGGTCGTACCAGACTGGATCATGCAGGCAGAGCGACTTATAGCGATTTCGCCAGGAGTCCCCTGCACGCTCGTTGCGCTCGATAATAATGGTCGGCACGCCCATTTGCTTTAGCCGGGCGCCCAAACCAATACCGCCCTGGCCGCCGCCAATAATCACGCAGTAAGGCTGCTGCGTGTAACCAAGCTCCGCCTCTTCGCGCTGTCGTGCTTCTAACCAGGTTTCACGCTGCTTATTGGCGCCGTGCTCAGCGCCTTTAGGACGGTGATGATTACGTGGCTCGGGGAAGTCGTGCAGTGACTGCATCGTGGTAAGTAGCGTCCAGCATTTACCCTCTTTCAGCCGTAGGTAGCCTTTGCCGCTGGCGACCGCGGTCTCGAAGATGAACCACGCCTCAGCAACATCGCCATTTTGGGTCGCTTCGCCCTCTAGCTGCCAGTTCGAAGGGCGTGCGTTCTCCAAAGTGGCATTGAGCATGGCTTGAATCGCGTCTTTGCCCTCGCAGGTCTTTAAATTCCAGGTGAAGGTAAGGAAGTCGCGCCAGTAGCACTCTTCATTAAACAGCGCGAGCACACCCTGAATATCCTGGGTTTGCAGCGCCTGATCAAAATTACTCAGCCAGCCTTGAACAGTAGCTGTGGCGGTTTGTTGGACTTGTGTCTCTGACATAGCGAGTACTCCATGCAGGTTTGTTATTGTTGATTGCCTTTTGACACACAACCCTAAGCACCCGCTATGCCAATCACTCAAAATAAAACTCAAGATATTGAAAAATATAAATAAAAAATCAAAAACTCGTTAGCAATTGGGCGTTATGTAGAGCGTACACCTGTCACACCGTTTACACTCTGGTGTTACAGGTGTAACACACGACTAACGGCGTAATGGCACGTCGTTGACACCCACGCCAGAGCGCATAGTCTGGAAGGACAATAACAAGCCCCAGGGTGAACCACGCCATGCCCACTCAATCGCCTCTACCTGCACGGCTGCAATCCGTGCAGCGCCAGCATATCGAACATGTTTTCCAGCTCGGCGAAGGCTTGGATGTTCCGCAGCTACCGGCGCAAGCGACCATCCGGCGCTCCTGGCTGCGCTGTCTAAACGAGTACCAGCTCGATCCCACCCGGCCTCGCCCTGCCCGCGTCGTACCCCAGCAGACCCTGATTGAGCACCGGGAATCTGTCGATGAGCTTTTGCACGTGGCAAGAGCCGGGGTTGACCAGCTCTATCAGCAAATCGCCCAGCTAGGCTATGTGCTGCTGCTCACCGACCATCGCGGCATTACCGTCGAGTTTCGCGGCGACCCTAACCAGGACCAGCAGCTGCGCAGAGCGGGCCTCTACCTGGGGGCCGATTGGGACGAACGCTTTGCGGGCACCTGTGCAGTGGGTACCTGCCTGCACGACCGCCAGGCAATTATCTGCCACCGCCAGGAGCACTTCGACGCCTCGCATATTTCGCTCACCTGCACCGCCGCGCCTATCGCTGACCCTCAGGGCAATGTCATAGCGGTGCTGGATATCTCCGCGCTGCAATCGCCTACTCAGCATGAGAGCCAAAATTTCAGCCTCTCGCTGGTAACCCTCTACGCGCGCATGATTGAGGATGCTTATTTTCTCCAGCGCTACCGCGACTGCCTGATGGTGCGTCTGGATACTTCACGGGAGTTTGTGCACGTTAACGGACGGGGGCTCATCGCCATTGAAGAGAACGGGCAAGTGATTGCCGCCAATGCCGTGGGGCGTGAATTGATTGCCGAGCACCAGCGCCGCTGGCCACCCTGGTCGCTAAACCCTACGCCCATGTTAGAAGAATTATTCGAGTGTGAAATCGCCGATGTGCTTAGCATCAACAGCGCCACCGACGACCAACTGCGTGCTTTTCGTGCCAGAGTCGACAACACCATTTACTTTATTAGCCTGCTGGAGCCGCGCCGCCCTCGACCTGCTCAGCAAGCGCAATCGCTCCCCTCCAGCCTGCCGGAGTCATTGGCACGCTTAGGCGCCGATGACCCCGCCATGCGCAAAGTCCAGAAGCTGGCTGAGCGGCTGCGCAACGAAGCCAGCGTTAATGTGCTAATAAGTGGTGAAACCGGCACCGGCAAAGAGGTCGTTGCCCGAGCACTACATGACAGCGGCCGCCGCGCCAAGGGGCCCTTTATCGCGGTGAACTGTGCCGCTATCCCCGAAGCGCTGATTGAAAGCGAGCTGTTTGGTTACGAGCCTGGCGCCTTTACCGGTGGCCGTTCCAAAGGTATGCGCGGGCTAATTCCCCAGGCTCACGGCGGCACGCTGTTTCTGGATGAAATCGGTGATATGCCGCTGTCACTGCAAACCCGTCTGCTACGCGTACTGGCAGAACGGGAGGTCATGCCACTGGGTGCCAATACGCCCGTGAAGGTCGATATTCGGGTAATTACCGCCACCCACCGTGATATCGATACGATGATCGAGCAGGGAGAGTTCCGCGAAGACCTCTACTACCGTCTTAACGGTGCTCAACTGCGCCTCCCCGCGCTGCGTGAACGCGCCGATAAGCTCTACGTGATTCGCCAGGTGTTTAACGATGTGGTCAGGGAACGCGGCAGCAGCCCCTCTCCCAGGCTGAGGGCCGATGCCATCAGCGCCCTGCTCGCCTACGCCTGGCCCGGCAATATCCGCCAGCTAAAAAATGCGCTGGCGTTTGCCCTAGCCACTTCAGAAAGCGACGAAATCACCGTTCATGACCTACCCGAACAGTGCTTAAGCCAACGCATCACGCGGCAGGCAACTCCCCTGACTGCAGACGCGGGTAGCGACACCGATCACACATTGCTGGAAATCCTTAAGGAGCAGCACTGGAACATAAGCGCCGTGGCTCGCACGTTAGGGGTTTCGCGGCCTACCATTTACCGACAAATGCAGCGCCAAGGCATAGTGCCGCCGAATTGGCAGGGGTGACAAGATAGAGTCAGAGGAGAATATAGCCATTTAAGCTGGACGAAAGATGTCTAACGCCAAGCCATCGATATGCCGGTAATGGCGATCATTGGCGGTTAGTACGTACGCGGCGTGCGCAGACGGCGCACCTGAGACTCAACATCGTCGTTGCCTTTCGAGGTATCCTGATCAGCCCATAAGCCGAAGGCAGGGTTACGGGCTGGACGCGTTTCCAGACCACTTTCATCGAGACCCACCAGCCGAGCACAAGGCTTGCCGCGATAAGTGATATCGACGGTTTCTCCACGCTGTGTCGCGGCTAAGAGCGCCTTGGTTTGTAAACGCAGTTGCTTTACGTTGGCATGCATGGCGTAACCTCTCCTTATACGCTGTCATTATCCCTATCATGGCAACTATGACAGTTGCCGACTCACTAAGTTACTCAAGAAAGTGTAACTTTACCAATAACGCTAGACCACCCATTGGCCTTGGGGTGACCCTCACGTACACTTGTTTGAATCCTTTAACACGCATTCGACAAGCCGAGGCCCCTTCCATGGCGTTTGACTCCACCTCTTCCTATATCGCAACCGACGCGCTCAAGCAGGCCGTGAACGCCGCCGTGGTGCTCGAACGGCCGCTATTGATCAAAGGCGAGCCGGGCACCGGCAAAACCCTCCTGGCCGAAGAACTCGCCGAGTCGCTCGGGACCCAGTTGATTACCTGGCACATCAAATCCAGCACCAAGGCGGCCCAGGGTTTATACGAGTACGATGCTGTCAGCCGTCTGCGTGACTCTCAGCTGGGTGTTGAAGGCGTTGAGAACGTTGCTAACTACATCAAGCCCGGCAAGCTGTGGGAAGCGTTCACCGCCAATGAGCGCGTGGTGCTACTGATCGACGAGATCGACAAGGCCGATATCGAATTTCCCAACGACCTGCTCCAGGAGCTGGATCGTATGGAGTTCCACGTTTACGAAACCGGTGAAACTATTCGTGCCGAGCAGCGCCCGATTATTGTTATTACCTCGAATAATGAAAAAGAGCTGCCGGATGCATTCCTACGCCGCTGCTTTTTCCACTACATCGAATTCCCCGACCGCGAGACCATGCAAGCGATTGTCGATGTGCACTTTCCGGATATCGCCCCCAAGCTGGTCAGCGAAGCTTTAGAGGTATTTTTCGAGCTACGTAAAGCGCCAGGCCTGAAGAAAAAGCCGTCCACGTCTGAACTAGTCGACTGGCTCAAGCTACTGATGGCTGACAATATTGCTCAAGAGGCGCTCTACAACCGCGACCCGGCCAAAGCGCTGCCGCCCATGGCGGGTGCACTGGTCAAAAACGAGCAGGATACCCAACTGCTTGAGCGCCTGGCGTTTATGATCCGTCGCCAGAAAGGCACAGGCCGCTAAACCATGTTTATCGGCCTGTTTGAGACGTTAAAACGCGCGGGCGTGCCGGTATCGCTGCGCGAGCTGCTGGATCTTCACGCTGTGGTGGAGCGCGGCGTGGTGTTCGCAGATATGGAAGCCTTCTATCAAGTCGCGCGCACAGTGATGGTCAAGGACGAACGCCACTTTGACCGCTTTGATCGTGCCTTCGCCGCCTGGTTTAAAGGCCTTGAGGATATGGACGCCGCCATTGAGGCGCTAATCCCTGACGACTGGCTACGCCGTGAATTTGAAAAGCAGCTCACAGACGAAGAGAAAGCCAAAATCGAATCCCTGGGCGGCCTCGAAGAGCTCATTGAGACATTTAAAAAACGTTTGGAAGAGCAGAAAGAGCGCCACGCGGGCGGCAACAAATGGATCGGTACTGGCGGCACCAGCCCCTTTGGCGCCTACGGCTACAACCCGGAAGGCATTCGTATCGGCCAGGATGGCTCCCGCCATCGCCGCGCCACCAAGGTATGGGACGAGCGGCGCTTCCGCGATTACGATGATTCTCTGGAATTAGGCACGCGCAATATCAAAATGGCGCTGCGTCGCCTGCGCAAGTTTGCCCGCCAGGGGGCGTTAGATGAGTTTGACGTGGATAGCACCATCCGTGAAACCGCCAAGGACGCCGGGCTACTCAACGTGCAGATGCGCCCAGAGCGCCATAACGCGGTGAAGGTGCTGCTGTTTTTGGATGTGGGCGGCTCGATGGACGACCATATTCGCGTCTGCGAAGAGCTGTTTTCGGCGGCCCGCTCCGAGTTCAAGCACCTAGAGCACTACTACTTCCATAACTGCCTATACGAAGGCGTTTGGCGGAACAATATGCGCCGCGGTAACGAGCGGATTCCGACCATGGATGTTTTGCACACCTACGGCGCGGATTACCAGGTAGTGATTGTCGGTGACGCGGCCATGTCACCCTATGAGGTCATCCACCCCGGCGGCAGTGTGGAGCACTTTAACGACGAAGCGGGCGGTGTGTGGCTTAAGCGGTTATGCGATACATTTCCCCGCTTGGCATGGCTTAATCCTATGCCGCCCCGGGCTTGGGAGTACACCTACTCGACAACGCTGATTCGCGAGATCATTGAAGATCGCATGTATCCCATGACCATGGAGGGGCTGGAAACCGCCATGCGCGAGCTAGCGAAGAAGTAGGCGTGGCAAAAACAATTGCTTAAAGCGGAGCACGGGGCTTTCTTCTGGCCCTTGCTTCTGGCTGTCAAAGCGTCTGCGGAAAATCGTTTAGGCCCTTCAAAAATGCCTGTTTAGCCTCTTCAAATGCTTTCGGGTCATGTTTGAAACGGCGCAGAATCAGCGCTTCGTCTAAACCCAGGGTAGGCGTCAGCTCGCCAACGCTTTTGGCGGGGTGGCGTGCGCCTAAACCGATGCGTTTGCCATCCGCTCCGCCAAACCAACGTTTAATACCGCTTTTTTGATAGAACGCTTCTTGTTCGGCGGTATCCACTTCGACACGTAGCGGTGCCTTTAAGGTAAGTTCGCTGATCAAACGCTGCTTGGCATCCGCCTGATCAAGGGCGCAGGCGTGGGTCACCGTCATGCCTTCGCCCTCCTCGTCCAGCACTAGCAGCGCCAGCGCTTGAGGTTGACCCTGTCCATCAACAGCAGCAAACAGCCGCGCTGCTTCTTGCGGAAAAAACACACTGCAGGTGCCGGTGAACACGACCAGCGGCGTAAGACCAGCCTCTTGTCCGTAAACCTCAGCGCATAATCGCGCCAGACAGGCGTTGCGCTGGGCCTCTGCGTTAACGTGTACGACCTTCATTTGAATCATCCTCAGCGACTAAAAACCCGCAAGCCTAGAGCAAACATCACCGTTTTGACAGTGACTTGTGCCTAGCAACGCCTCTATTCATTTTTACTGATACTGAACACTACGATGAACAACCTGTCGAAAAGAACTGTAAGCGTGAACATCACCTAGAAGGAGCTAGCATGCCCACCTTTATGAATGACCCGACCATGCCCACACCCAATTTCCCCGGTAGTCACATGGTAGTTGATGATCACTACATCTTTATCTCTGGGCTGACCGTCGCAGACCTCTCTAACGGCCATGCTGCCCGAGGCGACGTTAAAGAAGAGACTCGCCTTGTGATGCGCGCACTGTCGCGCATGCTTGAAATGGAAGGCGGCAGCCTGGCAGATATCGTCCGGGTGGATATCCACCTCACTGATCTACACGCTATCCAAGACATGGACAGTGTTTACGCGGAGTACTTTGAACCTGGCCGCTACCCTGCCCGCACATGTACCGAGTCGCCTAATATCTGCGGCGGCAGTAGTGTTGAAATTACCGTGATGGCGAAGCGCCAGCATCCATCAGGGCAATAACCGCTTCAATATCGATATGGGCTTCCAGCATGTCGGCTAGACGATCGAGCTCACGCTCACGATGGGCTTGATAATCACTCTGCTCCCCATTCACGAGGCCCAGCTGTTTTAATAGCGATTGGCAGGCCTCAGGATGGTCAAATAAGCCATGCAGGTAAGTACCTAAGATATGACCATCATCACTGACCGCGCCTTCTAGTCGACCCTCTAAATCAAATAGCGGTGAACTAAGCGCTACTCCATCGCTTACGCCGTTATGAATCTCATAGCCGGTGACGGTTGCTCCATCCGCTACTGTCACGCCACGCACATTACGCAGTTGCTTACCCGCCACCATTCGCGTGGTCAGTGGTAATAGCCCCAAGCCCGCTACTTTTCCGGGTTTCCCCTCCAAGCCCTCAGCGTCATCTACCCATTCGCCCAGCATTTGAAAACCGCCGCAAATACCCAACACCTTGCCGCCGTAGCGTAGGTGGCGCTGAATGGCGTTATCCCAGCCCTGGCGTTTTAGCCACGCAAGGTCGCTGGCAGTACTTTTACTACCGGGCAGAATGATCACATCGGCGGCGGGTATCGGCTGATCTGGCCCCACAAAGGTCAGCGATACCTGCGGGTGCAAACGCAGCGGGTCAAAGTCGGTGTGATTACTGATACGCGGAAGTGCTGGCACTATCACGTTAAGCGTCTGCCCCGACTTTTTAGCCTGGGTTAGACCAATACTGTCTTCAGCATCGAGTACCAGCCCCTGCAAATAGGGCAGCGTGCCCAGTACTGGTTTACCGGTGCGCGCTTCCAACCACTCAAGCCCAGGGTTGAGCAGCGCCATATCGCCCCGAAAGCGGTTGACAATAAAGCCCTGGGTGCGCGCCTGCTCACTCTCGCTCAATAGCGCCAGCGTACCCACCAACTGGGCAAACACGCCGCCGCGGTCAATATCACCGACGAGCAGTACCGGGCAGTCCGCTGCCTCGGCAAAGCCCATGTTGGCGATATCACCCTCGCGCAGATTGATCTCAGCGGGGCTGCCCGCGCCTTCGGCGATTATCACATCGAAGCGGCTTTCCAACGCCTGCCATGCCGCCATCACGCTCGCTTTCGCGGTGCGTTTATAGGCATGGTAATCCAGCGCATCCATATGCCCATGCACTTTGCCGCGCAAAATCACCTGGGCGCCGCGGTCGGTTTCCGGCTTGAGCAGCACCGGATTCATATCACTGTGGGGAGATAAATAGCACGCCTGGGCCTGCAACGCCGTGGATCGACCAATCTCGCCACCGTCCTCGGTCACGGCGCTATTCAGTGCCATGTTCTGGGGTTTGAACGGCGCCACTGAGACTCCTCGCCTTGCCAAGGCACGGCAAAGCGCAGCCACCACGGTACTTTTACCCGCATCCGAGGTGGTGCCCTGAATCATCAGTGTAGCCATAAAGCGGTCTCGCCCAGGTGGATAAGAGCGAGACTGTAGCGGGAGAGGGTTAACGGCGCAACAACGGTCAGCGATGGTAATCAGTCGCTTAATGCATCTCAGGCTCAGGCAGTTGTGCATTCAGGTTCGCCAGCTCCCAGGCCTGCACCATCTGCTTCTTCGCGAGGCCCCAGCGGTAGCCGCCTAGCGCGCCGCTTTGTTGGATTACCCGATGACAGGGAATCCATAGCGCGATGGGGTTGGCACCCACGGCATTGCCCACCGCCCGCGACGACTTGGGTGTGCCCAGTGCCTGGGCAATGTGCGAATAGCTGGCCAGTTGGCCTTCTGGAATGGTCAGCAGCGCCCGCCAAACGGCGATTTGGAAGTTGGTGCCGGTCACATGCAGCGACAAAGTGGCAGAAGCATCGCCTGACCTGTTGAAAAGCGCCTCTACCGCAAAGCGCGTGGCGTCAGGATCGTGATGAAGCGTGGAAAGCGGCCACTCTTTGGCAAGCCGTGCCAGTAACTCCTCCGAATTCGTCGCATCGACAAAACCCATGCGGCAGATACCCCGGGGGGTTACCGCCACAAAGAGGCTACCTAGAGGCGTTTCATGAACCCCATAGGCGATCTCCACGCCTTCACCCTGGCGCTTATACTCCCCCGGCGTGACAGCCTCTAGCTGCACAAAGTGATCATAAAGCCGCGAACCGCCGCTAAGCCCCAGCGTATGGGCAATATCCAGCAGCGAGGTAGAAGACTGCATCAGTTGCTTGCCGCGCTCCAGCGTAAGTGCCTGCAAAAAGCGCTTGGGGCTGATCCCGACATAACGGCAGAACAAACGCTGAAAGTGAAAGGCGCTCACATGAACGTGAGCGGCCACCGCTTCCAGCTTGGGCTGCGCGGCCGCATGGGCCACCATGTAATCCATGGCTTTCTCGATACGCTCGTAGTCGTTCATTGTCGTCTCTCACATCGTCGTATTATCAACCGCTAAACGTTACCTTCACAGCCTAAGCGCTCACGGGCGAGTTGCCGACCCGAATCTTGCTGACTGCAATAGCAGACAGCGCCAGGATTTTTCGCTAGGGTTACTCCCCGCCTCAACTGACGGTCACGATACGCCCATGCAAGCTTTGATCGACGACATTGCCGCCACCATGGCGAGCGCAGAGGAACGTGGCAAAGTAGCGGATTATATCCCCGAGCTTGGCCACGTTGACCCAAACCAGTTTGCCATTTCGCTGGCCACCGTGGATGGCAAGGTGTACTCGGCAGGCTGCGCGACCACACCCTTCTCCATCCAGAGTATCTCCAAGGTATTTACGCTGACCATAGCGCTGGGGCAAGTGGGTGATTCGCTGTGGTCGAAAGTGGGCCGCGAGCCCTCGGGTGATCCGTTCAACTCCATCGTTCAGCTAGAGCATGAAAGCGGCAAGCCGCGTAACCCGTTCATCAATGCCGGGGCCATTGCGGTGGTCGATGCCATCATGATGGGCCACGAGCCCAAAGAGACCCTGGGCGAGATTCTCAGCTTTGTGCGCTATATCGCCGATGACGACAGTATTTACTTCGACCACGCAGTGGCTGCCTCAGAGATGGCCCACCGCGACCGCAACGCCTCACTGGCGCATTTTATGAAAGCCTTTGGCCATCTTCGCCACGATGTCGATAAAGTATTGGGCACCTACTTCCACCAGTGCGCCATCGCCATGAGCTGCGAGCAGCTTGCCCATGCCGGGCTGTTTTTGGCCTCGGATGGTATCAACAAACCCAGTGGCATTCGCGTGGTAGCCCCCCAGCGCGCACGGCGTATCAATTCACTAATGATGATGTGCGGGCACTACGACGCCTCGGGGGAGTTCGCCTTTCGCGTTGGCCTGCCCGGCAAAAGCGGCGTGGGCGGCGGCATTCTGGCGATTGCACCCGGCCATGGCTCCATAGCCGTTTGGTCGCCAGGGCTGGATGCCTACGGCAATAGTTTGCTGGGCACCCAGGCGCTCGAAATGTTTGTGCAGCGCACCGGCTGGTCGGTGTTTGGCCATTAGCAGGGCAACGCTTTAAGCAACGACCTCAATTTTGTGCAATACCGCCACCAGTGGCCATTGCAAACTCCTTGCACTACCGAGGAGGATGACAATGAGCGCTACACTACTGCTGCCTACACTTCTGCCCATGTCCGCATTTGCGCTTGCCGCATCTATTTCGCCGGGGCCGGTCAACATCGTTTGTTTGAGTAGCGGTACGCACTACCCTATCGCTAAAGGGCTTGTTTTTGTAACCGGCGCCACGCTGGGGTTTATCGCGCTATTTTTAGCCATCGGCGCGGGCCTTTACTCTCTGCTGAGTGTGGCGCCGCTGCTGGAAACGGTTTTACGCTGGGCAGGTATTCTGTTTTTACTCTACCTCAGCTATCAACTGCTACAGCACGATGGGCGCTTGCAGGAGCGAGGTGGCGTCAAGGCGCCAGGGTTTATGACAGGCGCCATGATGCAGTGGCTCAACCCCAAGGCGTGGCTGGCGTCTGCCGCTGGCATTGGCGCCTACACCACTGCTAATGAGCCCCATCTGCTATGGCTGTTCGCCGGACTCTATCTGCCTATTTGCTGGCTATCGCTCGCCAGTTGGGTATATGCAGGCGCTTTTCTGAAACGCTATGTTCATCGTCCGATTGTCTTACTGACGATTAACCGCGCACTCGCTATATGCCTGACGGCTAGCGCTATTGTCTTACTGGTTGAGTAACGGATAGCGGTACTGGTTGGGTGTCGCTGCTACCAGCCGCTTGAACGTTCTTTGAAAGTGGGGCTGGTCATTAAAGCCAGCGTTCAAAGCCGCCTCAACGATAGGTTGTCCTTGTTTTAACGCTTTCTGCCCCATCTGAATACGCTGATTAATCAGGTAAGCATGAGGCGTTAGTCCGAAGTGCTGTTTAAAGGCGCGAATCAAGTGCCCAGCGCTATAGCCGGACTGCTCACATAGGCGCTCTAGCGATATATCAGCGCTACAGTTGGCACGCAAATAGGTCGCGACCTGTTCTAGCGCACTGGGCGCTTGGGGCAATACCGCGGGGGATTCTTGAGCAAGCACTTGCAGCATGGTAGACAAGTACTCGACTAGCGCCGTTTGCTTATCGCTAATGTCGCGGTGCTCATCCAGCAAACAAGCAGCCATATCGCAGTACCCGGCATAAAGCGCTGGCTGGGTAATGACGGCGGTGGCGATATCTTGCCAGTAAGGCGTATTTAGCAGACCCAATTGGTAACGCAATTCACTCAGCCAATCGGTATCGACGTAGAGCATCATATACGCCCAGGACTGGTTCTCGATGGGATTGCAGGCATGCACCCAGTGGGGGTTCATCATAACGATGTCTCCCGCGCTAATCTGATGCGTAGCATCACGATAGCAAAAAGTGCTTTTACCTGCGGTAACGGCCCCCAGCGACCAATGCGTATGACTGTGTGGCGCATAGCAAACTTGTCGCGCGTCGCTAATCTTGCGCAGCTCCACATAGGGCATACGCGCATCCCGCCAGAAGATAGGTGACGAAATTGTACTCATGTTCTGCTCGTGTTATTCAAAAATAGCCTTTCACACTTCGGCTTGGCCTAGGCTGGACAATAGCACAGCACAAGGCCAGTATGGGCCGCTGATAAGCGCTATATGAACTAGATTGCATAGGGATGCGCAACGCCTAATATGTCAGGAGGACACCATGGCCAATAGTATGAATAACCCCGACCAACGTGATGCGATTACCCTTTTCGCCCGCATGGGTTACGCCTCTCGGGGTATTGTGTATGTATTAGTCGGCGGCCTTGCAGCGCTGGCAGCCTTTGGACAAGGCGGCCAAACAGAAGGCAGTCGGGGTGCCTTAGAACGCGTGCTCACCGCTCCCTTCGGAAAAGTCTTGTTAGCCATTATGGCCATCGGCTTGGTGGGATACGCGATGTGGCGAACCATCCAAGCAGTTAAAGACACCGACCATCACGGCAACGGCGCCAAGGGGCTGGCAATTCGTGCGGGCTTATTGGCCAGCGCCATTACTCACACGTTGTTGGCTTTTTTTGCCGCCACGCTCATCTTTCAATTTGCGGGCTCTTCAGGTGACTCAGGCGGCGGCTCACAAGGCGTCGCAGGCTGGCTGATGCAGCAGCCTTTCGGGCGCTGGCTGGTAGGCGGGGTCGGCCTCATCATGATTGGCGTAGGCATTGCCCATGCGCTTAAAGGCTACAAGGCCAAATTCGACAAGCACTTTGCTATGCCACCACAAACTCAACAATGGGCCTATCCTATCTGCCGTTTCGGCTTAGTGATTCGTGGCCTTGTATTTGTGATCGTGGGTAGCTTTTTTATCATCGCCGCTTATCAAATCAATCCCAATGAAGCAGGCGGTATGGGCGAAGTGTTTAGCACGCTGCGAAGCCAGCCTTTCGGTCAGTGGCTACTTGGTTTTGTCGCACTGGGACTCTTCGCGTTTGGTCTCTACAGCCTATTAGCGGCTGTCTATCGCCGCATTAATCCCGAAGTGTAGAGACCTGCATGGCCATAGCATCCAAACGCACTAAGCAGTGGTTTGAGCGTATTAACCGCTCGAAGAATATGCTGTGGCTGCTGGGCACCCTCTCCTTTCTGGAGACTATTATTCTGCCCATTCCTCTTGAACTGGTGTTGATACCGCTGATGGCCGTTAATAGGCAGCGGCTGTGGTTGCTGGCTTTGGTCACTACTGCGGGCTGCCTCGTCGCGTCGCTGGTGGGCTACAGCATTGGCTTAGTGCTTTATGAGTCGGTGGGCACCTGGTTTATTGAGTCTATGGGGATGCAGAATAGCTACCAGGCATTCCAAACATTTTTCGATCAATACGGTTTTGCCGCCATTTTGGCCATTGGAATACTACCGATTCCCTTCCAGGTGGCGATGATTACCGCCGGGCTTTCCGGCTACCCAATCATGCTATTTGTGCTGGCAACGTTAATCGCCCGTGGCTTGCGCTACTTCGGCCTTGCCTGGCTGGTTCACCGCTTTGGCCACCGTGTTCTGGTACTGTGGAAACGCCATGCCTTGGTAACCAGTTTGGTGGCAGGGGGTGTTGTACTTGCGGTGGCACTAGGTATGCAGGCACTGGCTGGGCTGGTGGTTTAGGCAACTGAACTGTTGGCATTCGCTAAATTCCGTAATCTCGCTCGACTTTAGCGATACGGGTTTTGAAGTGGTGGTACCACTGCTGATGGCCTAGCCGCTGAGCCTCTTGATGCTCAGCATGGGCTTTCCACGCTTTAATAGATGCCAAATCAGCCCAGTAAGAAACCGTCACGCCCACTTCATCCCGGGCAGACTCCACACCCAAAAATCCCGGCTGCTGCGCTGCAAGCTCAACCATTCTTGCCGCCATTGCGTCATAGCCGTTATCGACCTCGGTGCGTAGTGAAGTGAAAATAACGGCGTAGTAAGGAGGTTCAGGAGTGTCGGCGATGTGTAGCATGGGTCTCGTCGCGGCTGGAAAAGGAATGATGAAGCTCGCACCATTAAGCAGTACTTAACGCTCGGGCTCCGGCAGTAACGACCCGCCTTCCATTGTGACTAAAAAGCTCTCCCATAACGTATGTGTATGCGCTTGAGTAAGCTGTTTTTTACACGAAAGCGACATTACACCTCTTATCGTGCCATCACGCCACTGGGTATATACCGCATCGCAATGAGCTTGACGGTAACCTTCCCAGGCCTCTTGGGCCTGCTGAATCGACTCCACCAAGCTGGCATCAGCTTCATGGCGGTTTAGCGCCGCGTCAAGATAGCGGTGCATTTCCGCTTCAACGGATTCTAGCTCTAACTGCGCACACTGATTGATCTCCATCGTCGTCATGGCATTTTGGCAATCTGGCGCGTCATCAGCTGCAAGCGCGGGCAATGAAACAAAAGCGAACAGTAGCGGAATCATCTTTGTCATGAAGAGTTGTTAACCATTATGGCGGAACGATTAGTTCACATAATAGCCACTTACCCGCCAAGTGCCCTCTTCTAAATGGGGAGTGATGGTTTCCGTGATTTGCGGTCTGTTTTCAAAACTCGTTTGAAACGTCAATATCGCGTAGTCGCCGCTTGGAGCCCCCGGCATAGAGGTTTCACGGATAAGGCTCACTCGCCGACGTGATTGAACGGTACCAAAATCACGGCGGGCAGCGCTAACCGTACGGGACAACATATTAGGTGACAGCGGAACCTTCAGCAGCGTAGAAGAGTTCTCCCAGGCTTGCTCAAATTCACCACTGTCGATGGCTTCTAGCCACGCCAAAGCCGCCGCCTCTGCCGCACTCGTGTTTGCCTGACCTTGGTTGGACAGCATGAGAAGCAAGGTGGCGATGATAAAAGTCAGCGTCTTGGGCATAGAGGGCTCTCTTGGCATTTAGCAACGACCAGAGAAATCTCGATGGTCTTAGCTATATATCGGTAATCGCCAGCACTTCTTTAGGGCCGCGGGATGTATTTGCGTAACCGTTAAGCTCCTAGCTGTACCTGCTTCTCAAAGCCTATCCGCTCGTTTACTATGCGCCATCCACACTATTTCAGTTGCCACTATTAGGTCACTATGTCCGTTAACGCCCTTTATACCGACCTTTCTGGCTACTACGATTTGATGTGCGTGGATATCGATTACCAAGCGCAAAGCAACGCCATCCGCAGGCTGCATCAGATTTTCGGTAACGACGGAACTACACACCTAGATTTAGCCTGTGGCACCGGCCCACACGTGCGCCATTTCATTGATTTTGGGTATGCCAGTAGCGGGCTTGATATTAATCAGCCGATGCTGGATATCGCCGCCACGCGCTGCCCCGAAGCCCGTTTCACGTTGCAAGATATGAGTGACTTCAAGGTTAACGAACCTCAAGATTTAATCACCTGCTTTTTGTACTCCATCCACTACAACAATGGAGTCGAAAAGCTAAAAGCGTGTATAACCAATGTTCATCGCGCGCTAGCATCCGGTGGTATTTTCTGTTTTAACGCGGTTGATAAAGAGAAAATCAACAACGACCTATTCGTTAAACACAGCGCCAAACAAGCAGATGAAATGTTCACTTTTCGCTCGGGATGGCACTACAGTGGGCAAGGTGAAAAGCAGTCGCTTAGGCTCAGCATTGAAAAAGCCAACGCTGAAGGAACGCAGCTATGGAACGACGAACACCCCATGGTAGCCGTCAGCTTTGCGGAGTTAAGCGCACTCTTAGCGCCTCACTTTGAAGTTCATGTGTTTGAACACAATTATGAAAAAATCATTCCCTGGGATAACGCTTCTGGGAATGGGATTTTTGTTTGTGTGAAGAAGTAAACCTTACTTGCTCCAGAGAGTCGCCCCATTGGCTGCGCTACCAGCTATAAAATTCTTTCTCACATGGCCGAAATTGCCCCCTTTGTGACCGAATAACGCATCGTTGGCAGAATGCGTAACAGCTAATCTGTAGCCTCACTTCAACACGATGAGATTAGCCATGGCCCAGCCTAAAACCGCATTGTTATTAATTGATGTTCAAGCCTCCTTCCCCGCCCGCGATTACTGGGTAGAATCACTGGCTCAGGCGTGGCAGCCCAAGCAACGTGCGATACTGAATGCAGCCCAGACCAACGATATACCGGTTGTACGCATTCTGCATGAAGAACCCTGCAGCCAAGGTGCTTTCGACCCTGATAATGGCCTCATTCGTCCGCTTGATGACTTTAACGATGAAGTGGCGGTGACCTTTCATAAACGTGTACATAACGCCTTCAGCGATACCGCACTAGAAAGCTGGTTACGGGAACGAGGCATTGAACGACTGGCGATTAGCGGTATTCGCACCGAGCAATGCTGCGAAACAACCGCACGAGTGGCGTCAGATTTGGGGTTTAGCGTCGATTTCATCAGCGATGCTACCCTGACGTTCCCCATGACGCGCCGCGGTATCACCTGGCCAGCTGAGGATATTAAGGCACGCACCGAACTGGTACTTGAAGACCGCTTTGCGCGTATTATCAGTACACAAGACATGATCAACGAATGGCAAAACACGCGTGAGTGAAGATCAACACAATAGCCAGCCGCCATCCACAAGAGCCACCACCTTGCGGGTGGCGGTATTGATGATGCCCGGCCAGGTGCCGCTTGATTTGATTGGCCCGCTACAGGTCTTGCAGTGTGCAGACCGGCTTTCGATAGACGTTCAGGTGCGCTATATCGGTCCCCAAGCGGCCATACAGTGGTTAGGGCCGTTAACCCTCAGCGGCATCGATCCCTTGCCTGAACAGCTTCCTACTCAAGATTTACTGCTGATTCCGGGGCAGTACCGCAATAGCCTTGAGCCATTGGTACAGCAAGAGTGTATCGCTTGGCTCAAGGCGAATGCCCACTGTGCGGATACGCTAATGACCGTTTGCTCGGGCACGCTATTACTGGCAGATGCGGGCCTGTTAAAGGGAAGACGCTGTACCACCCACCACACGCTAATTGAACAGCTACAAGCCAAAGCCCCACAAGCAAAGGTACAACGTGATTGTATCTTTACCGAGGACGGGCGCTATTTAACCAGCGCGGGGATTTCGACCGGCATTGATACCATGCTGTACTGGCTTACCCGTGCTTGCGGCCACTCGCTGGCTCTGGCGGTAGCGCGAGAAATGGTGCTGTATCTTCGCCGCAGTGGCCAAGAGCCTCAACTGGGAGCCTGGCTTGAGGGCCGCAATCATGTGGATGAACGGCTGCATCGCGTTCAAGATGCAATATGCGCCGCCCCTTCGCAAACCTGGCGTATCGAAACATTGGCGGCTCAGGCAGCCATGAGCGAGCGTCATTTTCGGCGCCAATTCAAAAGCCTCACCGGCATGCTGGTCGGCGACTACATTATGGGGTTGCGCCTGCAGCGAGCCAAAGCGTTAATGACCGAAACGACATGGACGCTAGCACGCATCGCCGAAACGTCCGGATTCGGTGATGAGCGGCAGCTAAGGCGCAACTGGGCTCGCCAGGAAAAAGCGCCGCCTAGTGTATGGCGGCGGGCCAGATCCCAGACACTGAGAGATTGAGTTAATGTGAGCCATCATTAAAAAAACATACCATTGGTTGACGCCATGACCGAGTTCATCTTGCCAAGCAACGCTAACGATCTAAATTTTCGGCATCGCCTGCCTGATAAACGCTTAGCCCCGTGGGTTCAGTGCCTTTGGTCAATGGGTCGCCCAGGGCATCTCACTGAATCAAGAACCGAAAAGTTTTACCCAGATGCCGGTGCTAGCCTCAGCATTAAGCTCACCAGCCCCTGCCCCATCATCACGCTCTGTTTCAACAAAACCACGTTGATAGAGACACTCGACACCACCGCACCTTGCCTGGGCATTCGTTTTAAGGCAGCCGGCGCCCACTGCTTGCTGGGTTTGCTGCCCGAAGCATTCACAGATACACACTACCGTTTGGAGAACGAGCTAGAACCATTAGGATTGCAAGGATTAATGCCCGTGGTAGAGCGCCTCTACCAGCTGGACTCACAACAGGGCTTACGCCTGCTGGAAACATGGTTGTTACATCGATTAGAGAGCCAGCCACCCGCTAATAGCCGTATCACTAAGATTGTTCAAGCCATTGGAGCACTTCAGCTTCCGCCCCAACAGTTAGGCGCCACGCTCGGGTTTACTCGACGTACCCTGGAGCGCAAATTAAAACGTGAAGTGGGCGTTACCCCAGGCCAATTAGTAGCCTATGCCCGACTGAACCGAGCCCGCCATGGACTGCTTGCAACCACGCTGCCCTTAACGGAAATAGCCCTACAATGCGGCTACTATGACCAAGCTCACTTCACCCATGCCTTCCAAACCCTCGCCTATGAAACGCCCGCCGCCTATCGCAAGCGCAAACTGTCGCAAATTTACAAGGCGTAAAAAAACCTCGACGTTAAGCTGAGCTCTCAACTTACTCATCGAGGTCACCCATATGTCTACTCGTATGTCTCAACAGTCTGTATATCGCCTTTGCCCCCGCCTAGCTAAGCACCTGACTGCACTAGGCGACGTTGCCCCAGACTCAACGGTTAATCGTTCGATAATCCACTTAGTCAACCTGCGCGTTTCGCAAATTAATCACTGCTGCTTTTGTCAGCACATGCATTCGCAAGAGGCCAGAGACGATGGTGAACATCAGGTTCGCTTAGACGTATTGCCTGCTTGGCGTGAAGCACCCTGCTTCAGCACAAAAGAGCGCGCCGCACTCGCCTGGGCCGAAGCACTAACACTGATCAGCCAGCAAACTGTGAGTGACAACGACTATCAAAACGCCCTAGCTGAATTTGGTGAGCAGGGGCTAATTGACCTCACCGCCATTATTGTCCAAATCAACAGTTGGAATCGAGTATCGGTAGGCTTTCAGTTTGCACCGGACATCAGTATTTAAGCACTGTGATGCTCTTGAAAGTAATAGTTCAGATAAGGAAATAAAATGAACAGTGAGATAGCGCAGCATCAACAGCTACCCAACCTACTCGGTCTCTTATCAAGCTTATTTTTCTTCTTTGGCAGTCTTTTATTTCTTCCCGCTTTTGCGAGCTACGCAACCGTAGGCGTATGGTGTTTTGTAATGGGCTCACTCATCATGTTCATTATTTACGTGATGAGTATGAAAAATACTGGTAAGAAGCGCGGCTAATAGAGCACACATACGAAAGTAAGAAACGTCGGTTATAGCCGCTGGGTTAGCTACCCAGCGGATTGCTGACTGTAATACCTTTCAACATTGCCTGAAACCTTACTCCAGGCGGAGGATTTCACTCTAGCTTGATGTCGCTCAAAAGAGCCTCGGTCAATGAACTCTTCATACACATCAAATCGATAGGGGTTAATAGTGCATTGAGCAACCTCAAAAACGAGGCAGCCGGGCTCAGCCAAGGTTAACCGCTTATGGTTGATGAGCTCTGCTTTAACAGCATTCAGATCCGGCTCGGGGACGATGATAAATCCTTTCAGTATGACCTTTGACATTGAGCCTCCTCAGCGCATTACCATCAAACACCTATCGTGCCCACGGCGTTGTTTTGTAATGCATGCCATTGCTGCAACGTTAACCGGTACAGCCTCACTGGACGGCCATGAAATTCAATATTATCGAATGCAGAAAACCCCGCTCTCTCTGCGACCTTAAGTGAAGCACCATTCTCAGGCTCAATAATAACGATCACCGACGACAGCTGCTTTTGGTTAAGTGCATTATGGAGCACCGCTTGCACTGCCTCAGACGCCAGTCCCTTGCCCCAGTAACGTTTGGCTAGCCGATAACCTACACCCATCTCCTCAACACCATTGACCTCTTCGGGGCTGACACCACAAAAGCCAACAAGCTTACCCGATTCCTTTTCAACTAAAGCCCATGGCCCGACACCGTGGGACGCATAACTCTCCAAACACCACTCGATAAACCGCCGAGTCGCCGTTTCATCGCAAACGCCTCGAATCGAATATTTCATCACCTCAGGGTCGCTGAGAATATTGGTCAACTCGGGAACATCATCTAGGTATAATGTCCGTATACATAGTCGTTCCGTTTCACAAATTTGCACCCTTTTCTCCTTGTTGATGATGCTATTGGCAAGCGCTATCTCCGCCCCCATTGATTGTCGGGAGAAGTGTGCCGTTACTGGGCCTTAAGGCCCTCGACGTTGGGTAAAACCGCTTCCAAAACTCGGAACAGCTCAAGGATGAGGTTAAGCGTCACGACGGTGTGGCGAAGCGTCCGAAAACTCAACGATGGCTTCAATTTCCACAGCAAACCCCTTCGGCAATGAGCCAACCCCAATGGCAGAGCGTGCATGCTCACCGCGCTCACCAAGGGCGTTAACAAACAGGTCGGAACAACCATTGATGACTTCAGTGTGAGAAGTAAAGTTGGGATCAGCATTGACCATACCAAACACCTTCACGACACGCTGAACCCGATCAAAGTCACCTAGCGCTTCTTTAATGAGCGCAAGGAGATACAGACCAACTTCTTGAGCGTAGTTCCGAGCCTGCTCAACAGTGACTTCCCGCCCAACTTTTGGGACAGCAACTCCCTCTTCACGCGACGGAGCCCCCTTACCTGACAGATAGAGCATGTTGTTCGAAATGACATAGGAACGAAAGTTGCCCCTTGGCGTGGTAACGACGGGCAGTTCCAAGCCCAACGAACGGATACGCTCTTCCACGGTTGATTTCATTATAGGCTTCTCTTATATGCTGTTAAGGTGTTGGTGACAACTCGCAACGGTTTATTAAAGCTCCTCAATATAAAGAACGCGGGTTCCAACGTAACTTGCAAACTTAAAATTATATATAGAAGCCAATGGGCTGGTTGTCTTTATAAGCCAACAACCCAAAACAAGCAGGCGTAGAGGCCAACAAATAGTCAGCGTAACTTTTTCTAACAGCAGTAAACAGGTGCTTTTGATTCTCAGATTCAGCAAGCTTGGCATTTAAGTGATAAAGATCATTGATATTTTCTTTATTTACTCTAGCAAGTTCCATAGCTTCATTTCCAATTATTTTTCAACCAATTTTCACGATAAAGAAAATAGTTAACCTCGGTGCAGTGCTAACTAGCCCTGCCGATACGACAATCATCTATAAGACCTTTACCACCAACCTTGGCCAGGTTTGTAGCCATCGCTTAGCGCTTATTCGGGCTTCAAAATCCGTTCGCTTTGGACGTTTGGGATTTAATGTAATGGTGTAGTCAAACAGCGGCTGAACGCCAAAGGGAGCGACAAGGATAACTTCTCCATCGTCATCCAAAGCAGCGCCTACAGCAGTTTCTACTTCTACCCAAAAACTCATGGCATCTTCAGTAGAAGTATACGGACTGTCATTATTTCTCTCGTGCATTCTTGCCTGGTTCTTTACCGACCAGGGAAACGTTGAGACTTCCCTTAATCCTTGCTCGATCTCATGATCGCGGGAATCGCTTATGTCGTCAGGATCGAAGTAAATTAAATCGATGTCGTTAAGGGCCGTATTCGATGAAAAGTCATGCAGCTTGTCCCACACCAAGTTTCTAACGAATCCAGCAGCGAGACACCACCCCGGCAGCTTCTGCGCAGCCGCTATTGTCAGCGCCTCCATACGGGCCGGATCACTCATTAGCCATTTTTTGACCAGCGCTTCATGCTCCATCTCAATACCTTACCAATGCGCCTATTTTGACTTGCTGGGTGGTGCTGAACCATCCAACGCTGGACACGTTATAGCTCCCCTATCCCTGCTGCTACAGATCAGATTCATGGTTGATACCGTCGCTAACCGGGACACCATCCAAATCACAGGGGTTAACGCCTTCCAGGCACCCGACATTGAATCCATACACAGTGGGGTTTGAGCGCGTTTGGTGGTGGGTGTAGATGCCGCAATTTGAGCAGAAGTAGTGCTTTGCGACACCTGAATTGAATTGATATAGCTTTAGATGCTCAGCGCCACGGAGAATGCGAAGACCGCTCAATGGTACATAGGCCATGACAGCACCTTTACGCCTACAAATAGAGCAGTTACACCTTTTTGGGTCAACAAGACCATCAGGCAGATTGAGTTCGAGCTCCACCATGCCGCAGTGGCAGGTAGCCCTGTGCCTAGGTTGAATGTTAACTCCACCCACTTGCTTGATCACTGGAAAGGCTCCCGTATGACTCAGTACTGGTGACATCGAAGTATTTTTGCGAAGGCTAACTTAGCTCAACAGTAGCCCGAGACCAGCTTTTATTAACCCCGGAACTTGTAGTGGAAAACGTCCCTATCCTCGCCGTTCAATTGTGGGGCTTGATAAAACTTTTCGGTTCTTTTTGTGAATCTAAAACCCGCTTTGGCTAAAGCCTTTTGAGCAGGGACGTTTGCGACGTCCGTGAAAGTGTGAATGCTTGTTGCGTGACCTGCTGCGAGCAAGTGCTGTGCGGTAAGTAGCAACGCCTCTGCTGCGTACCCACGGCCTCTATACGGTGTCCCGATACCAAAGTGAACAACCATTGAGTCTTCGCTTTTTACAACGGTTACCAGCCCTATGGCGCCTCCTTCCCTGATGGCATCTACAACCCAAATACACTTGCCTGTTAACGCCATACTTTCAGGAACGGAAAGATTTTGAAGCATCTTTTCAGTTTGTTCGATTTCAGTGTGAGGGTGCCGCGCAAGGTACTTTGCTGAGCCTAAATCGCCAGTATAGTTTTCAAAGATTGGTGCGTTATCTTCGGGCCTGTAGTACCTCAACTCTAGCCTTTTTGAAGCAGCAATGCTGCAGGGTTGCTTAACATCCGCAACGACGGAGCAGTTTTGCTGACCCCGATCACAAGCGTTTGAATTTATATCATTTTTTAAGCGTTGAATATGGGTGGAGTGTCCCAAAGCTGCACCTCGATATAGAGCTCAAAATCAGTTTCCCAATAACGCTCGTAAGGGATCAAGTGATCATTGGCAGGGATTCCGAAGCGAGTAACGAGCTTACTCACCTTGCTAAGCAGAAACACTTGATTGTAGTAAGGCTTATCGTCTCGGGTTAGCGCAATAAAGCTATCCGGGTAAGTCAAAGACGTTACTTCGGGATCGAATCCCGAGAGAGGAATTCTAAGCTCACCTTGGTTCGCGTTCAGGTCACGAAACCAAGGGGATTCTCCAAGCACTAGATATAAAGGATGATCGCGACGGGGCTTACCTCCACGTGCAACGAAGAGTGCTCGCAGCCGAGCTTCAAGCTCACGTCGGACTCCTATGTAGTTCCTACCGTAGCGCCGACGGTAGCCGGGATCCCGCTGATGACGAGTTAGGATATCTTGGAATACAGGATCTTCCGAGCCAGCAGGAAGCTCTGAGAGACTCCGAAACGGGCCTGTCTCTCGCAAATAATAGTGTGTAGCGAAATCGGGTAGCCTGATCACTGTTTCCGCCTTCGGCCAAGCTAATAGCCATCAAACGCCCCGTTGAGCGACATATCAAAGCAACTTATTGACACGCCCTAGCCTGGCTAATGAAATCCTCTAGAAGAGCATTCGCTCGCTCGATATCACGCTCGTAAATAAACAAGTGATCGAATACGGCACCACACTGCGGGCCAGCTTTAATGCCGTGTTCATTTAGCACTCGCAGAACAGGGCCGAGAAAACCAATCACATCGAAGGGAAGCTCGCCATCCGTTGATATAACTTGAAACGGGCCGAAGCTATCTCTTATCGAGACCTCAGTTTTTAAGCGTTCAACGGCTGCCTCGTCGACTATCGCGGATACACCTGCCTGATCACGAATTAAACAGCTGTACCGAGCATCGCTTGCCACGAACACGTTAGCCAAATCTTGAGCGGACGTGTCTCTAAGATCGAGCATCCAGTAGCGTTCTGGCCAGATTTTCAATGTCATATTCGCCCATACCGCCATTGGATCTATAGACATTACACTCTCCTGTTAGACCGCCAATAACCGCTCGATTCGACAGCTGTTAAAACGTCACATCGAAGCCGCAGCTGGCCTATACCGTATGATACAAAGTGCTGCAGCTATTTATAAATCCAGGCGATGAAGCTCAGGACTCAGAGCTTGGAGCCTCCTGGTTTGGTCGCAACTGTAGCTGTATGCCGAGTAAGAAATTGCGCAGCACCTGATCTTTGCACTCTCGATAATTCTTATGGCTGGGCTTGCGGAAAAACGCACTTAATTCATGGTTACTTAGGTTGAAGCCAGCCAGTTCAAAAGCTGCCAAAATATCTTCAGCCTTTAAATTCAGCGCAATGCGCAGCTTCTGGAACACCATATTGTTGTTCAACTGCGACTCTGGCACGGGCTGCGGCCCTTCGCGCTTACCACGCTTAAAGCTAATAAATCCGTTCAAAAACGCCGCCAGCTCTTTGTTCTTCATCGTCACAAAGGCGTCGTCGTCATCCTTTTTCAACCAGGCCGTTACCTGCTCTTGAGCCACGCTGACCTCTGCCAAGGCGAAGATATCCACGATGGTGCTGTCTTTTAAATCAAAGGTGTAACGTATGCGGCGAAAAATATCGTTATTGGTCAAAATAGTGTCCCTAGTCTTAGGCAAACCCAGCACAATCAGGCTTATGTGCATCCACGTTTATCGTAGATATGATTAAAAACAGCAGCTTAAACAAACTAACCTGTTGTCAGCTTTCCAAGCAGTTCGTCAATTTCGTCTTTAAGCTCGCCATCTTCAATTTTATTGGCGGTGGCTTGGGCATTTTTAAGATTTATGATAGCCGCATCTGTCTGGCCTAGTTCAACTTGCAATTTTGCCATGGAGAACCCGATCGACGACATATGGTCTTTCGAGTTAACGGCGACGGCTTTTTCGAAGGCTTTTTCGTAGACTGCCAGCGCTTCATCTAGCTCTTCAGTGAAGTCAGCCAATGTTTCCCACTGCTCTGGGTGATCTTTATCGGTGCTCTCGTTCTCGGTGCAAATGGCTTCCAACTCCGCATAGAGCGCATCGAAGGCCTCTCTATCCTCTTTATCAGCAGCCTTCATGAGTTTTTCAGCGAGTTCGTAAACCGCCTTGTATATTTTGGTGTTAATCATGAACGACTACCTTTTCTCTATTTAAAAATAGTAACAAGTAAACAAACCTGCTGAAAATAAACGCATGTAACGAAGCCACCTCACCGTGGCCGGTGACATTATACCCTTTGGGGATGGCCCTACGGGCGATCATTTTACGGTTTTTGTGATGGGGTGTTGGTATGCTTTGCTTGAGTGGTCGTCATTAGCTGCTCGCGCTATCAGCCCCCTCCTCATCGGCATTTGGGGGCATTTCAGCCGTCAATGACAAAGATTTAGGCTCGCGTTCAACGACTTGTCCTTTGCAAGGCCTGATTAAGCGACCCCAAACTATCAGGGCCAGCATCTAACCGAACGCATCTGTCTGATTCTGTCGCCCAAGAAGCCGATGAAGCAAGGTGAAGATGAATAGCTATTTGAGAGGCAGTCATATCATTCAGCAAACCAGCGGGAACCCATATCAGACCTGTATCTCTCAGTTTATTGGGCACCAAGCTGCCACAGACCGAGCAAAAATCATTTCGGTAACCGGTTGGCTTCTGAAAAGAGCTGATTTTGGACTGGCCAGAAAGCCAGTGGAAGCTATCCGTTTTTACAAAAGTGGCCGTATTTGAAGTAGAGCCGGTGGCTTTGCGGCACAGAGAGCAATGACATTGATAGAGATTCGGTAGCTCCCCTTCGATTTCGAACTTAACCCCTCCACACAGACATTCACCGTTCATCGAATATTCCTTAATGTTTTACGCCGTGCGGCCACAAACAACAGCTGACCGCTACACGCTGTTAACAGTAATGCTCCATGATGAACTCAGGGTGGCCAGTTTGTTCGTCAATCTGCTCACTTAATGAAATGAAGCCATGCTTCTTATAAAAATTAATGCTGGGAGTGTTCTGCCTATAGACACTTAGCTGCAAACACGACCTTCTGCTCTTGGCATCCTCCATCAACGCTGACCCTATACCATTGCCCTGCAAGCTTGGTGACACAAAAACAGCTGCCAACGTATCTCCATAGAGGCAGTAAAACCCGGCTATCTGCTCATCAGCTTCATATACAAAGGTTTCCGATGCAGGGATGTATACATCACGCATTTCGCTAACTTTTGACTTCCAAAATTCTGAACCAACAAAGGAGTGGGCTTTAATCGATGCTGAAAGCCAGATATCCAAGATTTGTTCAATATCCGCCTCCTGGTATTTACGAATCAAATGGTTGTTCCTCAATAAGTGGTAAATGGTAACAAAGACGTTACGAATGACTCGCTAAGCTTCCTACCTTTCAACAGTTAAACCAATTTCTTGGCCATACGAAACTTCTAATACATGGCCATTAGGATCATTTATGAATGCCCAATAGCCTACTGGATAGCCGCTATCAGTTGCCTCTTTGGATAATATGCTTTCGCGACGTGCTTGCTCACACAACTTATCAACTTCGCTCTTACTTCTACAACCAACCCCCAAGTGAGCAAAAGGGCCTAAGATAGGGGCTGGGTTACTACTTTGAACTAGCACAAGCACAAATGGGCGGGTTTTATCTGACAGCCAAACGACCCGTTTGTTAATTTCCTTATCTGTTCTTTCATGGATTATGGTCATGTTAGCGTAGCGGTGATAAAAATCAATACTCTTGTCTAAGTTATTCGCTGATAACGCAATATGCGTAAAGCCAATGTCGTTGCTCATTAAAAGCTCCAGAATTTAAATCGATTATCCAAAGGACTTTCATAGTGCTAGTTAAATTTAAATCCACCACTAGTCAGCATCTGTGGTAAAAGCGGCAAAAAACTTCATGCCGCGAATTTTTTGCTGACTTGCGCCACCCGCTGGCCTAAATAACGTGCGGCAAGCAGGTCTGTTTCATCTAAAACACCGTCCACTGAATGCGCGATAAGGCCAGATTGCGCACCCAGTCTGTTACGCATTTCTGGATCGTAGTTACCCGGAATATCTAAGCCTATCCATAGCATGCCATGCTGGTTCGCAAACACTTGCATGTACTGAAGTGTACTCAGTTGATCGCCACTTAAGTTGGCACCTATGGTAAAGCCAGCAGCAACCTTGTTTGCCCAAGATTGCTGTGACCACAACTCACTCGTGGCATCACTAAAGGCCTTAAACTGGGCTGACACGCAGCCCATATAGGTAGGTGAGCCAAAGACCAATGCATCGGCCTTATCTAATTGCTGCAGCAGTTTTGTATTGCAAAAACGCCCTTCGATAATATCTGCTCCGGCGATTTCTATTTGAATCGCCTCAACGCCGGGCTGTGCTGCCGCTCCCGCAGCGACAGCCTGTGCAAGTTGCTTAGTACTGCCCGTAGCAGAATGAAAAACAACCGCGACGTTCATTACACCTCACCCTTCCGTTGCTGGACTGCTTGTTGCTGTGCTTCTCCCTGCACTACAGGTTGCTGAGCATCGCGGTTTAAATTCCGCTCGGCCGGGATATCGCTCAGGTACTCGACAAACTCCACCTCAAAACCGGCCGGATCGACAAAATAGACATTTTTCCGAAACGGCTCAACAGCCCCGGGTTTGGCAATGGCATAACCCGCGTTATTTAACCTAGCCACAACGGCATCCAGGTTATCGGTCACATAGGCAAAATGAGCCAGCCCAACACTGTGGCCTTTCAAATCGCGATTCGCCCCTTCGCCGTGATCGCTTAGCGCTAGGTAATGCTCATCGTCACCAAAGTGTACCCATTTACGCGGTTTGCCATACCACTCGCCATGGCCTTCATCGCGTACCCGCCAATGCGGGAATACGGCGCGGTAAAAATCCAACATGGCATCCATATCATCAACGACCAGATTCACGTGTTCCAAGTACATAAGTGTCTCCTTGCATTAAGTGAAATGGCAGGATAAAACCTCAACTTCACTTGAGGTAAAGCTGTTTTTGGAAAAAAATGGCAAAAAAGATTCAGGAGTGCGTGATGGCAGAGGCAATTTGGAGTGTGGGCAAGGTGGCAAAGCGCTGCGGCATTAACGTCAGTACCTTGCACTTTTACGAGCAACAAGGTCTGATCCAAAGCTGGCGCAATGCGGGCAACCAGCGCCGTTACAAACCGGAAGTGCTAAGACGAATTTCGGTGATAAAAGCCGCGCAGAAAGTCGGCGTCAGTCTGGATGAGATCAAGCGAGCTTTTGAATCACTGCCCAATAACCGGACACCGACGGTTGAAGACTGGCAACAGCTTTCAAAAAACTGGCAGCAGATGCTGGATGGCAGGATTGCTTATCTGCAAAAGTTACGTAGTAACCTAGCAGGCTGTATAGGCTGCGGATGCCTGAGCATGACCAGTTGCCCGCTCTACAACCCGGATGACAAGCTGGCGGAATCAGGTAGCGGCCCAGTTCTGTTGGATCAGGCAGAGCAGAAAGCGAGAGCTCAGCAAGAACCAACCGCTAGCTCATAGCGCTTATTAGCAACCCTCAAGCATAATCTACATGAATGAACCACTTGGGCTTGATGCGCCCAAAGTCGCGACGGGCATTGGTTTTCAAGGCTTTCTTGGAATCCAACACCACGGTTTCCTGCTCGCTTCTAACAAACACCACCCAATGCCAGAAAGGTTTGCCCTGCTCCATGCGCCATTTGATCGCCAACAGCGCCTTGTCTGGAAGGCGCTCCCAGGAGGTATCGAATGGCGTCTCCGTAGGGGCAGCCGTGATACCCAAAGCACGCAAAAGCTTACGAACGTACTCAGTGTCTGACCAAAGCGCTGTGTCTTCGGCATAAATACCCAAGGCGTTAGCTGTCTCTTTCGCCTGCGCATAGCTAATGCCCGCAAGAGCAGCGCATGCTGCGATGCCACAGCCGGATATTTCTTCTTGAATGACGGGGTGCATTTGCATATTGATTAACGTTTGCTATAAATGGTGCGAGGAACAAGCGAGAAACGACCTAAACAATTGAATTTAATTGCATTTTTATTTCGCCCACTCACGATCTAACTTCAATTACCCTGAGACTCCACTTTCGCTAATTTCTTCTCTAGCTTAACAACTTTAGAAAATGAAATGATGCCAAAGACAAACCCCAAGATGCCCATCGACATTCCCATCATTCCAAAAATGAAGCCTATATCGCCCATGTTATCTCTCCAATTTTAAAGCTAATTTTGGCCAATATTAGCGTACTATAAAGCATCACTTACCATTCATTTAATGAATGCCTTTAATTTCATCACAAAAATCGCCATTCAGCACCATGAAGCTAGTTGCATAATTCGAGCAACGAGCGGCTGCTATTACGCTAT